>JAUSBW010000261.1 GCA_030651815.1 Methanoregula sp. | reverse complement strand
TACTTCAACCGGATCAGTAGGGTGGGGCACACCCGAATTTGCGCTCATGGAAATTAGATCCTCTGTTCCGGCATCGACCGCCGGAGTAAGTTCTGGTCGATGAAGTGAGAATCCCTCGACTTTAGTCGTGGGAGTGTCAATTCAAATTTGTTCGGTTGGTTTCATGAGGTTTTGTCAGATTTCATCTGTTTGAGGGGATTGTGGGGGCTATGACGGCAGGGGACTTTTCAGTCGGTCTGTGCAACGACCTCAAGTATCGCATCATTTTCAAGATCATCGATTCCAGGGTAATCATCCTTAGGGTGCTGCACAATGCCCGGATGCTCAATACAGAGATGCTTTAAAGGTTCGTGAAACTTTAAATCTCTGAACCCGGGCAGTACACCCGGAGGGAATTGAATGGAAAGTTCCGGCTCTGTTTAACAATCCGGGCACCAGAGACATGGATGTGTTCTTCGGACATGAAATCAACAGGAAGCCGGGGTACTGAATAGTCCCTAAAAAAGAATCAGAGTTTCCGTAATTTGTTATCCACTTTTTCAAAGAAATTTCGCCCGATATCAACAAACTTTGCAGGGAACTCAGCAGGTTTTACCTCAAGTGTCACAGAGGTGCCCAGTTCAATGGTCTGCTGACCGTCAAGGACAAGATTTGCCGGTTTGGTACTTTCGAGTCTCACTTCAAGGTGCCGGTTGCTGCTGATGATATGGGGGCGCGACGAGAGGAGGTAAGGGGCAAGCGGGACAAGAATAAAACCCTGTATTCTCGGATCTACAATAGGCCCGCCTGCGCTCATGGCATACGCGGTGGATCCGGTTGGAGTACTGATGAGGAGCCCGTCTGCACGGAACTGCTCGGTTGTGATACCGTCAACAAGGATCGAAAAACGGAGCATCTTTGCCGGGCGCGTTGTTACGATCAACGCCTCGTTGAGAGCGGTTCCGAGACTGATGCCATCTTTTAAGAGCGTGATCCGCATCCGTTCTTCAACAGAAAAACCCCGGGAAAGGGTTCTTACAAAATCGATCGCTTCGGATGGATCGAGGTCTGCTAAAAACCCCACCTCCCCCCGGTTAATGCCAATCACCGGAACCGGATGTAGCATCTGCTGGATAGTGCGGAGGATCGTACCATCCCCGCCAACAACTACCACTACATCTGCCGTGGTGTCAGCTAATGGTAACCCGTTTTCTCCAAGAATTGCCGCAGTGTCATCATCGAAAGACACCTCCACCCCATCCTGTTCCAGTACAGCCTTGACCTTCCGGGAATAGGCAATGGCATCCGGATTGTCGATTCGTGAAACAAGTAACAGACGCATCTTAAAAATCACCGCAGATATTCGATTACCTTGTGGTGCACTGCCCCATTGGTTGCAACAATGCATCTCCCTATGGTCACTTCATCCGGGAACCGTATGGTGTCCCCGTTGAGATCCGATACCGTGCCCCCGGCTTCGGTACAGATAAGCATGCCCGCAGCAGCATCAGTAACCCGGAGTGTGTCGCGCAGATCTATGAAACCATCAATTCTCCCACAGCCGACATAGCACAATTCCAGGGCGGATGCTCCCAACAGACGCCAGCGACGTATCTTCTGCCCGAGCTGCATCACGCGCGAGGGATCAAATTTCCGCCCGTAGACACTCATGGCACATTCATCGAGATTCCGGACCGTCGATACGCGTATCGGTTTATTATTACACATGGCAGATTTCCCTTGTATTGCAGTAAAGGTTTCACCACTGGCAAGATTGCGTACGAACGCAGCTTGTGTTTCTCCTTCTTCAGCGTAAGCAATGGAGAGCGCATAAAATGGTATGCCGGCAACTGCGTTGAACGTACCATCAACGGGATCAAGGAAAATAGTCCCTCGTTCCCCTTTGAACTCAACTTTTCCGGCCTCTTCACTGATGAGAAGTCTGCATAAGGAGTTCTCTTCTAAAAATTGCAGAATGCAGTCTTCTGCAACCTGGTCGATCTTCTTTGTGGGCGTGAGATCCGCACCCATCCTGACAGTGATACCGCCTTCCGTAGTGCCAACCAGATCACGGATACTTTCTTCCACCAGATCTGCCATCTGACTGCATGCTGAAAGGAACTCCATGACCATAACACCGGATTTCTACGCTGTATTTATGTAATGCTATTGTGATAAATTAATACCGCGATTAAGAAATTCAAAAAAATGAGATGTGAATAATATGAAAGAACAGACAGAAATCGGAAAGATCAAGGAAGGACGTTATATTGTTATCGAAGACGAACCCTGCAGGGTGTTAAGTATTGCAACATCCAAGCCCGGAAAACACGGTGCAGCAAAAGCCCGTATTGATGCAATGGGCCTTTTTGACGGCGTCAAACGTTCTATCGTCTCTCCGGTATCAGCAAAGACGTATGTCCCGGTTGTTGAGCGGAAGAGCGGACAGATTATTTCCATTGTCGGAAGCACGGCACAACTGATGGATATGAAAGATTTCACCAACTTTGAAATTCCGATTCCGGATGAGAAGAAAGGGACCATCGAAGTTGGAAAAGAGTATATATATATGGAATCCATGGGAAAGAAAAAATTCGATTGAATCAATATTTTTTCAAGTAGTTTTACTTTTTTAAATTCTTTTGGAGCGACGAATAAATATCTAAAAAACTACCGAAAGAAAAAAGCAATTATTTGATATATCCTGATGGAACACGGATCTCAATACCATATGAATTAATTGCATGGGTATTTATAATGAAATAATAGTTATTATTGCCTTCATAAAATTTTTCTTTCCATGGACGGGGATCCGGTATTGCAGTTGTTTCATCTTTAGAATAGCCGCCCGTAACCGATTTTCCCGTCCAAAGGGATTTATCAAGTCCACCTGGAGGAGTGATGGTCCGGATAATCCGGTTTGGATCGTCAGCGTCCATAACCTGAATTGAGAACGTGGGAATTGCTACAGAAAATGCTCCCTGAATTACCTGGGCGCTTCCAATACTCTTTACTCCACTTTCCTTTGGACCCTTTACTGAAGTAGAAGTGAGGGATTGTTCTTTTCCTCCCATGTCAGCAAATGGATCAACCGTATACCACATTTCCCAGTAAGGGAATGGTACATTTATGATCTGAGTTGTACCGCTATATTGCCCCGCTATTTTTGCAATTGTCGTCATACTTGTATTCCTATATTCTGTACTGTCAATTCTGGTACCCCCGGGCAGGGATTGATTGAAGGATACCCCGTAGGTTGAAGGATTAACAAACACTACTGAAGATATGTTTTTATCCCATGTTGGAACCGGAGTGGGCGTAGGCTCGGGGGTAATGGGAGTAATTGCGGTGATAACCGGAGTCATTACACTTGCGTTTGTCGCGTTCGAAATTATTGTTGGCTGGGGAGTCCTGGCGACGGGTATGCCGGTATTTACCGGTTGACCGGTTATTGCCGGTTTTATTACCAGGGCTATGATGAGGATGATGCAGAGTGCACCCACTATATACATGATATCTTTTTTATCCATTGCTGAACACTATGCTATTGATTTTTACCAGATAAATATTCGTTTAAGGTTTTTGGATTTTATGAGAACGGGATTGATCGCTGTTCAAGGATTTGACGAGGAGCAGAGTGCCAGATTTTGCCATTATCAAATTCAATTTTTCAAAAAAATCACAATATGAGTGATTTTGAATTCCGGAATTTTGCCTAAATATAAATACAATGACATCATCTTATCAAATATGGGTGCTGGGACAGCCAGTATCCGCTATGAAAAACAGGAGAAAACATGAATTCTTTAAAGCGTAATGATGAAGGGTTCACCGGTCTTGAGGCAGCGATTGTGCTTATCGCATTTGTCGTTGTCGCGGCGGTGTTCTCGTACGTGGTACTCGGTGCCGGGTTTTTCACAACCCAGAAGGCACAGGAGACCGTGTACTCAGGTGTAGCACAGGCGACTTCCAACATCCAGATGACCGGACAGGTATATGGATTGGGTTCCGGCCCTTCCCCCACCCTAATTAATGAGATCCAATTTTCTATCGGTCTTGCTCCGGGATCGCCTACTATCGATCTAACGATGTTGAAAATTGTCTACTCCAGACCCGATTTAGAGACGGCACCGATAATTTTAACGTACGGTGGTGGTACAGCATCTACGACTGAATTTTCATCCACAATAGCTACCGTTGCAGCTCCTTCTCTGGCAGCACAACAACAAGTTCTGATTGATTTCAAAGTTGTTGGTACGCCAAAGAATAAAATTATGAATATCGAAATTCGCCCATCTGTCGGTGCGTCATTACCGTTCTCAAAGAGCACTCCCGCGTCAATTGCATCGACAAATGTACTCTACTAATATCCCCCTTTTTTTTTAAAAAAATGGTAATAGTCGTTTTTATATAAATTTCCTCATTCACCGTCTGATGGTGTGATCGAGTGATAACCGCAATTTACCGGTCTTTATGTGTAAATACATGAAAATTCATGTATATTTTTTCAGGAAATTATATCTGCCATCAAAACACTTATTTTTTAATATGTACCGGTATGACTAATGTGTAATCCAAAATGAGGAAATAAATATGATTCGCACCAAAACTGATGACACAGCATTCACTGGTCTCGAGGCAGCGATTGTGCTTATTGCATTCGTTGTCGTAGCGGCGGTATTCTCATACGTCGTTCTCGGAGCCGGGTTCTTTACAACTCAGAAGGCACAGGAGACCGTCTACTCCGCTGTAGCACAGTCAACTTCCAACATCCAGATGACAGGACAGGTATATGGTTTGGCTTCCGGCGCTGGCGGCACCCAAATTAATGAGATCCAATTTTCTATAGGTCTTGCTCCGGGAGCACCCTCTATGGATCTATCGCTGATGAACATTGTCTACTCCAGACCCGATTTAGCCACGGCACCGATAATTTTATCGTACGGTGGTACAACATCATCTAGGACTCAATTTTCATCCAAAATAGGTGATGTTGCAGCTCCTTCTCTGGCTGCACAACAACAAGTTCTTATTGATTTCAAGGTTGTTGGAGTGCCAAAGAATAAAGTGATGAATTTTGAAATACGCCCATCTGTTGGTGCTTCATTACCGTTCACAAGGGCCACACCACCCGATATTATAGGCACGACTGTACTCTACTAATTTCCCCAGTTTTTTAAAATGGATTCGATTAAGAAAAATATTTTCCATCCTTCTACACAGGAGGCCGGATTGAAACATGGAATATCGTACTGAAACCATTCTCTACAAGAGGAATCCACAAGGGATACCCATTAAACTTGACAATCACCCCAAAAATAAATACCAGCACGATCTGGAACGTAAACACCATAATGAGAAGGAGAACCAAGAGATATGGGATGGCTTGTGGTACGAATCGGTTCTCCTTCCGGTAAAACCGGTGGATGAACATCAATCCCAAACACAGAATAAGTTCACACAGGATAATAAACTCGAAAAATTTGAAATATCCTTCATTCATACTACCAAATGGATGAACGACAATCATTGTGA
The DNA here is from genome assembly GCA_030651815.1 of Methanoregula sp. Lineage (GTDB taxonomy): Archaea > Halobacteriota > Methanomicrobia > Methanomicrobiales > Methanospirillaceae > Methanoregula. The sequence continues at coordinate 25,836 of JAUSBW010000261.1, read as the reverse complement.
GAATTAACACGGGAACGATGATGATCGCTCCTATCATCCCGGACGTTACCAGCTCTTTTGGTTTTTTAAGAAACGGGGTTTTTGAGAGCACCCAGATACTGAGAATCCCACAAGGAAGGTACGCAGGAGAGAGATACCGCATATCCGGAACAACCCCGTGACTGATATTCATCGAATATAACCGTGGCAGATAACTGATTACCACCGCAAGTATCATAAAAAAAAGAAAGAGGAAGATCTCCTTCTGGTTCTTTATTCCTGCCAGAATTTTCTTATTCCAGAGAATGAACACGACCAGTGCGAGGAGAATAATCGGACACATTATCAGAAACCCGATATTCCCGTTTTCCGGGAACATCAGTATGCCAGAAAAACCATGGATGATATTATCAAACGATAATCCTTTAAACATCGCATGCGTGAACATATCCCACGCTCTCGACAGAGTCGCAAACAGATTCATCCCTCCAGCCGGACCGGAAACTGCCTCCTGTGCAAGAACTTCGGAAAGAGGAAGTGGTACTTTAGAAAGCGTACCGGCTTCGGTCATTGGACGCGGGAGATCGAACGCAGGGATGAGCCAGTTGTGACTGGTCAGAAGATTATTGATAAAAAAGGGAATACCCCCGATAAACACGCCTAACATCGGGATGCAGGATTTGAGAGAGCGGCTGACAGAAGTCTCTTTTTTTATTGCCTGCCATATCAGGGGCACGCAAAAGAACAACCCGGTAAAGATCGTGACAAAGAACCCCACTTCCGGTCTGACCCAGATCAGGAGTCCTGAACAGATGAACGAGATAGTGGCATCCCGCCATCGTCCGTACGTGAGATGCAGGACAAAAAAGTAGATGACAAATGCAAAGACTGCTGCCGTCAGCATGTGATCCTTTGCCGTCCCCGCCCAGAAAATATACGAGGAGCAGGCGATGGTGGCACACGTACCCAAAAGTGCCATCCACCGGTCTTTGAAGATCAATTTGCAGGTCTCAAAAACGACTGCCACTGTCAAAGCAAAGAAGATATGACTTGTGAGGACCAGTGCTGCCACTTCGAACGGGGCATCGGGAGCGGAGAAGATGAACTGCCTGTACATCAGAATGTTGAACATGAATAAGAATAGTGCAAGCAGCAGGACCGGAAACAGGATTCTCCTGTCACGGATTTTTGAATATGCAGGATAGTATGCTTCGATCAGTAACGCGATAAGAACCAGGCACAGCGACCAGCTCAGGATCACGATCAGCCGGAAATTATCCCCAAAGAGCCCGAACAGTTTCACTGCGGGTAATGCAGATATCGGGAGCGCAAGGGAATACATCAGCACGTTTTGCCGGGAGGTAAAATACGCTGATACAATACCCTCCTCCGTAATACCGTACTTCCCTTCATTGAAGGTTGCCTGATGACCGATGTTCAGCTGGTGGAGCTGGTTAGCTGTGATCCACTCATCGTTCATATAGAGAGCCGGATTGGTAATCGTGATGATGAAAAATAATGAGATGAGAAAAATGATGAGGGTTAATGCATATCTTAAAAAAAAGGCAGTGGGATCAAAAATTGTGGCGGTGTTGGGAGATGCGACACTTTCGTTCTGTTGTGTTTTCTTTACTGCTGTCCGTTTGCCGGATGAGGGTGTCTGTGCATTATCAGTCCGGTTTTCCGCAGTCATTGGGAATTACTTTTAAAATGAAACTATTTACGATTACTCATGGGGGTTGAGTTTTTTGTAATTGGTCTTTGACACTCACCGGTTTAAAATCGTGGGTTTTTTTAACATAAATTCGATTACCGGAATAACGTTCACATCGTTATTCAATACCGTTTCAGCTAACAGGCTCGTACATCAATTGATGTCGTACTATCGCAGGAAAACCCTCTTCAAAGGATTGCCGTTTTGTCGGGGCGTATTGCAATACGCCCGTACTCTCACTGTCGGGCCCATAGACATATTAACAGCCTGATTTTTCTAGGAAGCTCTATAGAGATTTGTTCAATGGCAGATTCAGTGATTTTATCCTTTGACATTTTTTTTCTCCGTAATGCGTTTTATTTCTTTGTCAAAATCGGAGATGTAATTGTTATCTTGTATAACCCGATATTCTTCGAATACCTGTTCGGACTTCAGCTTTGCCTCAAGCGCAGACACCTTGCCTTTATCCTTGAGAATGGGATATTTGGAAAGCGCAAGAAAACTCTGAAGAAACTGTGCCCAATCTTTCATTCGGGTAACAATCTGTCGTTTGGCCTGGTTTTCCGCAAGGTCGAGATAGGCCGAGACGATTTGATTGAGTTCTTTGATATGCGCTTCATTCAGGTAATTTTTTGCTATGGCAACATCGGATTTCAGTATTTTGCCTTCCGGTGCCTGTTTCCAGCTTGTCAAACCCATATAAATCTTTGTTGCGTCTGCCGAATCATAAATAATTTCCGCGGCGGTCTTACCGGTTATAGCCCAATGCAGTTCATTTTGCACTGTAGCAAAAAACTCCTTTGTAATCGGTGCGTTTTTATCATAATCAGAGGCAAGCGCATAAATGTCGGTTATTTTCTGATAGAAACGCCGTTCACTTGCCCGGATTTCCCTGATTCGTTCAAGGAGTTCCTCGAAATAATCCCTGCCAAAAACCGTTTTCCCCTGCTTGAGCCGCTCGTCATCCAGCACAAAACCCTTGATTATAAACTCTTTAAGCGTCTTTGTGGCCCATATACGGAACTGCGTCGCCTGGTAGGAGTTTACCCTGTAGCCGACTGCAATAATAGCATCAAGGTTGTAGAATTCCATATTCCGGCTAACCTGCCGCTGCCCTTCCTTTTGAACAGTTTCCAAAATGGAAAGAGTTGTTTCCAGCTGCAGCTCACCGGTCTCATAAATATTTGCCAGATGCTTACTGATGGCGGGTATCTTAACTCCAAAGAGCTCGGCTATAGCTTTCTGAGTAAGCCAGACAGTTTCGTCTTTTATCAAAACATCGACCTTTACCTTGCCGTCGGCAGCGGTGTAGAGGAGGAAGTTGGATTGGTGGGTTGGGAGGTTGGATTTTTTCATTTACATTGTCCCTTCCGGTGTTTCTTATGTCAGGCGCGGTATCTGGACCATAAATGTATTGATAGCCAGATTTTTAAGGAGGTTTTAAGACGAATTGTTGATATGTAATTCAGTGTGTTTATTAATTTATGTATTTGTTTTTAAAATTAAAAATCTTCAGTAAATGGGGTAGTGTAATTACATCACCGACAAATGTCGACCCATTTAACTTTTCCCGGATTCCACGGGATATGGGAGTTCAACATGCCAAACGAGAGATTCGACCGGCTGGGTTTGTTCATCCTCCATTCCCGTGAACCCATAACAAGGCCAATCTAATCTCCTTGTATCTCTCCTGAATTTCTAAACAGCCCTTCTTTTTCAGACCTAAAGATATATCATCTTTATGTGCCCTATAATACACATAACGAGGATCAAACTTGCATGGTGGCAATAGTTTACCAAACTGACAAACGATCAGGGATCACCTATGCCTATCAATCCATCTCACACTGGGACAAGGAAAAGAAGCAATCACGTGCTAAACGTACCTTGATTGGACGGGTAGATATTGAAGGAGAGATCATCCCAACAGACGGAAGAAACCTCCAGACCTCATCTCCCCTATGGGATCAAAAGGTAATATCCGGAACAGGGGAACCGGAAAACCCCCATTTTCCCATCCCAACAACCCATAGGTCATCTTAGCGCCGATCTGCCTCCCAATAGCATCCATTAGCGTACATTTTAAACCCTGTATCTACTCTCGTTACCCTCAAATCATACCAAAATGGCGAGTACCCAAATCCGTGTGACGGAATTCCCCCTTTTCTGCAACCTAAAGTCGCTCCAGCCAGCCAAAGACCCCCGGGTGTGTGATTCCTCACGACGGAGAAGCACTCGCGTAGGAAACCTCCCGACCTCATCTCCCATGATGGGATCCAAAAGGTAATATCCGGATCCCAGGAACCTGAAAACCCCCATTTTCCCATCCCAACAACCCATAGGTCATCTTAGCGCCGATCTGCCTCCCAATAGCATCCATTAGCGTACATTTTAAACCGCAGTTCTAACCTTGTTTGCCTCAAATCATACCAAAATGGGGTTTGCCCAAATCCATGTGACGGAATTCCCCCTTTTTTGCAACCTAAAGCCTCTCCAGCCAGCCAAAGACCTTCAGGGATTGTGATCCCTCACGACGGAGAGGCACCCCTACAGGAAACCCTCCCGACCTCATCTCCCCTATTAGATCAAAAGGTAATATTCGGATCCCGGGAACCTGAAAAACCCCATTTTCCCCTTCCCAACAACCCATAGGTCATCTTAGGCGCGATCTGCCTCCCAATAGCGTCTATTAGCGTACATTTTAAACCCGGTATCTCTTCTCGTTTGCCTAGAATCATACCAAAATGGCGAGTACCCAAATCCGTGTGACGGAATTCCCCCTTTTCTGCAACCTAAAGCTTCTCCAGCCAGCCAAAGACCTTCATGGGGTGTGCTCCCTCACGACGGAGAAGCACTCGCGTAGGAAACCTCCAGACCTCATCTCCCATCATGAGATCCAAAAGTTATATCCGGATCCCGGGATCTCTAAAAAATCTCAAATCCGGGTATTTCAGGGTCAAAAACTTATCCCAGAGAGATGATCTATTTTAAACCCGAAATGAACTCCGAATAAATCATCTCCCCGCTTCAGGTTTTGACCCTGAAATACCTTTACCCCAGAATACTTTTATCAGTCTGAAAAAAGAGAGAACTCTTGTGTACCGTAATCATACGATTGCTGTAGTCGTTCCGTCATACAACGAGGAGTTATTAATCCGGGATACCATTTTATCCGTACCTGCGTTCGTTGACAGGATTTATGCGGTCAATGATGCTTCAACGGATAAAACCCGGGAAATTATTGAAACGTTTTCCAAAAAAGACGCCCGGATAATTCCCATTAACCATAAGACAAATTGCGGTGTCGGTGCAGCGATTGTCTCCGGGTATAAACAAGCGATGAATGACGGCCAGCAAATTATTGTCGTAATGGCAGGGGATCACCAGATGGACCCGGATGTGATGCCCGCACTTCTCGATCCCATTGTTGAAAAAAAGGCAGATTATACCAAAGGCAACCGCCTTCTCAGCCCGGAATACCGTAAGGGGATGAGCAGGTGGAGATTTATTGGCAATACCCTGCTCACTATCATGACGAAATTCTCTTCCGGCTACTGGAAACTGATGGATCCGCAGAACGGGTATACCGCGATTTCGCGTCGTGCGCTTGAACGGCTGAACCTCGATGGTCTTTACCCCCGGTATGGGTACTGCAATGATCTTCTGGTCAAACTCAATGTGTTCGGGTTCCGGGTGATGGATGTCGAGATGCCCGCCCGGTATGGCAGGGAGACTTCAAAAATCCGCTATGGAAATTATATAGTGAACGTATCATGGCTGCTCTTCTGTGATTTCTTTTACCGGCTCAGGCAGAAATATATTGTGTTGAGCTTTCATCCTCTCGTGATTTTTTACCTGTTCGGATTAGCTATGACTCTTATTGGGGTTCTTGCGGGATTGTTCACGATATACTATGTATTTATACAAGGTGGCCCGCTGTTCGTTCGGGGAGTGCTTTCGCTTCTTATATTTGCTATCGGGCTGCAATTCCTGTCATTTGCATTATTATTTGACATTCAGGAGAGTCGTGATATATCGCTTACGGATTGGGAGGGGTTGTGAGCACTGAGTTCATGATAACGGTTTATTATTTTTCCCCTGTTGCCGGTTCTGGTATGTGAATTTATATGAAAATCGCCATCATTACCAGCTCGTTTCCACGGCACCGTGGGGATTACCAGGGAAATTTTATCTATCACCAGGCACATGGGCAGGTTGAACGGGGCAATGAAGTGCATGTGATCTGCCCGCATATTCCGGGAGTATCGTTCCATGAGATCATGGATGGCATCGTGGTTCACCGGTTCCCATATTTTTACCCATACCGCTTCCAGTGCCTGGCATCTGACACTGGAATGTATTCCGCACTCCGCCATTCATTCGTTGCAATGGTTCAGCTTCCGTTATTCCTGATCAGCGAGTTGTGGTGTTCGTGGCTGATCATTCACCGGCACCAAATCGATCTCATCCATTCCCACTGGTTTATCCCCTCTGGATTTGTCGGAGCAGTAGTCGCATTCATCTGGAGAAAACCCCACGTCATCACCTCCCATGTATTAGATGCAAACCTGTTTGGGAAATTCCGGTTTTCTCTCCCCCTCCTCTCAGCAATCGTTGCATCAGCAGATATGATCACTACCAACAGCAGTTATACGAAACAGCAGATCGAAGCGCTTGTTCCACTGCCGTGTACCTGCCGGGTGATTCCTATGGGTGTAATCCTGCCAAACCAAATCCCCCCTGTGAAAGATTTCCATGGGCATACCATCCTCTTTGTAGGCCGGCTTGTTGAATGGAAGGGGGTTGATACACTGATCCGGTCGATGACCCTTGTCAAAAAGGCAATCCCCAATTCAAGGCTCACTATAGTGGGCGAGGGACCGTTCCGCGACTCTCTGCAGCGTCTTGTGCAGGATGCGGGACTTACCGATGCCGTCCGTTTTTACGGGAGGGCGACTGATGACGATTTAACAAAACTCTATGATTCCGCAGCGGTCTTTGTGCTTCCCTCCCGAAGGTATCAGGGACTGGTCATGGAAGGTCTCGGGGTTGTTCTTCTCGAAGCAATGTCCCACAGGGTACCGGTTATTGGTAGCAATGTCGGTGGGATTCCGGATATCATTGATGATGGAAGGAATGGTTTTTTATTTCCCAGCGAAAACGAGAAAATTTTAGCTGAAAAGATCGTGACACTGTTATCCGATACCGTAATTGCAGAACGATTTCGACTGGCGGGATACGAGACCGTACGGACACGGTTTTCATGGGAGGAGATATCCCGGCAGTTTTCGGAAGCTTACGAACAGGTGCTTGACAAATATTCGCTTGAGGGTACGACATGAAGATTGCATTCCTGCAGGTTCGCAAGAATTCCTGCACGGATGGGGCGGAGAGCCTCTGTTGGGGAATGCACCGGGCGGGGCATGGGTGTTCGGTAATCGGGAGTGATATCGGGGGTATACCTGAAATAATAATGGATACTGAGAACGGATTCCTGGTACCGGAAACAGATCCGGAATCCCTGAGTGAATGGATTGTTCAAATCTTCTCCGATAAGGGCATCATGGAAAAATTTCGAATGAATAAATTCATTCATATTCGTGAATCCTTTTCGTGGGAGAAGATTTCGAATAACTTCTCTAATGTCTTTGACTAGGTTCTTGCAAATCAAAAAAAAATGATATGGTGATGAACCCCCCCAGTTTTTGTAAGGTGAGGTGTTTGATATGGCGGATGACAAAGCAAAAAGTTTACAGAATTTATATGAGAAAGAATATGTTGAAAAATTTGAAACCGATCAGTCACCCTTCCGTATCAGTCGCTTGATGCAATATGTCTCCCTTCCAAAAGATTCCCATGTCGCAGATTTCGGATGTGGTAATGGTATGTTGCTGGCTTGCATACATAATCAAGTCAGAACATATTCCGGTGTCGACTTTTCAGAGTGTTTTATTATTGAAGCAAGAAAACGGCAAACGATATCAGGGATATCAAATGCTGAATTTTTTTGTGAATCAATAGAATCATTTTGTTCTCGTAATTCTGATACATTTGATGCGGGATTTGTCATGGACTTGGCTGAGCATGTATACGATCCGGAATGGGCAGGTATTCTTGCTGCAATTCATCGCTCATTAAAATCTGGTGGCAAACTGTATTTGCATACGCCAAATGCGGAATTTTTTTTAGAGATGATGAAAAAGAAGAATTTGATTTTTCACCAATTCGAAGAGCATGTTGCAGTTCGGCATGTAAGCCAGAATATCCAGTTACTGGAAGATGCCGGATTTTTCAAGTATAAGATAAAAATGCTGCCGCATTATAACATTCTTCGTTCTCTCCATTTTTTGTCTTTCATTCCCGTGATAGGAAAATATTTCAAAGCACGTATCTTTATAATTGCTGAAAAGTAAGATTGAATATCACTTAAGAAGGGGATGTCTTGTGATATCCCCAGTGAGATCACACTAGTTGATTTTTCCTGCCAGAGAAAAACAAGTGAGATGATTAAAAAAAGTCCTTCCAATTTCACATGCAAGAGATTACAAGAAATGGTTATGTTTATTCTGGAACCATATGATACAGTCGCAAATCTGAAGTGATTCCGATAATTATGAAGGTTGCCATTAATCAGGTACGGGGGAATTCTGGTGTCGATGTCTGGGCACAGAACCTATGCGAAGGATTACAGAGAACTGGCGTATCCTGTAATCTTGATTTGCTTTCTGGTATCTATCAATTTTGTCCCGGATTAATTCCTTTAAGAAAAACAACTTGTGATGATGCTGATGTAATCCAATCTCATACTTGGAATGGTTTTGGTTTCAGGAATGAAACGCCACTTGTAGTGACGGAGCATGGTGTTCTCCATGATCCATTACTTGAGCCATACAAGTCTCTGGGACAGAAACTTTTTCACCGGCAAGTTTTCAAATTTGAAAAAAAGAGTCTGGCACTGGCCGATGCGGTTGTCTGTGTAAGCGAGGATACCCGGCAGAAACTGGTGGAAGTATTCGGTTATACAGATGCCCGTGTCATTCATAACGGTATTGATGAATCGATATTCAGGCCGAGAGAAATTGCCGACACCATGTGGGATCTGCCTAAAAAAAAAACGATATTGCTGTTTGCCGGAAACCTGTCCCGTCGGAAGGGTGCAGATCTATTACCAGAGATCATGAGGACACTTGGGGATAAATATCTCCTGCTGACCACATCTGGCAACAGGAATCAATCGCAGAACAACATTCCCCACTCCCGGGATCTCGGGCACCTGAACCTGGAACAGCTGATCGACGCTTATAACCGGTGCGATCTCTTCATTCTGCCTTCAAGGCTGGAGGGTTTAAGTCTCTCTACTTTAGAAGCGATGGCATGCGCGAAGCCGGTCATCGCCTTCAACTGTTCGTCATTTCCCGAACTGGTGGTTGAGGGGAAGGGGGGGTTCCTGTGTGAGAGGGATAATGTGAAGGAGATGGTTGATCGAATACAGTATCTGTCACAGAATCGCCAGTTGCTATCTGGAATGGGAAAATTCAACCGGAACCGGATCGAAACAGAATTCACCTTGGAGAATATGGTGAGCAACTACCTACAACTGTATCGAACATTGTGAATTTTTTTTCAGAATTTAAGTTGCTATCCGGTTATATTTTCAAATAATTCCCGAGGCTATCTCAATATCAGGCAATTAGTTTAACAACACTGATCAATACGTTTGTGAGATTATGAAGGATTTTCATTGTCCAGAAGTTCTTCCAAAAATCAGCGTCATCACTCCTTCTTACCAGCAGGGAGAATTCATAGAAGCAACAATTCAATCGGTAATTTCTCAGAACTATACCTCTCTTGAATATATTGTAATCGATGCGGGAAGTTCAGATAATTCTGTGGACATTATCAAGCACTATGATTCACATATTTCGTACTGGGTGAGTGAACCTGATGATGGTCAGACACATGCCATTAATAAGGGGTTCCACAAAGCATCCGGGGATATTATTGGATGGATTAATTCAGATGATGTTTTGTTACCTGATGCGTTATTGAAGGTTGGCATTTTTTTTAATGAACACCCGGAAATCCATATGGTGTATGGGGATGCTCTTGCAATTGACCGGCAAGGAAAGCCTTTCGATTTGAAAAAACCCGGTCCTTTTAACCTCGAATGGCTTATCAGGACAAATGGTATTCCTCAATCATCTGTCTTTTTTCGAAGAAATTTTATGATATCGATTGGGTATCTTGATGAACGATTGCATTATGCAATGGATTTTGATCTTCTCATGAAAGCCGCATTGAAACAACATCCTGTGTATGTTCCGATAACACTGTCTGCATTTCGTATATATCCAGAAACAAAAACCTCGGAAGGAAAAACTCAATTCTCCGTAGAGGTGGTATATTTTATCGACAACATCCTCCGGAATTTTACTCTAACGGATAATGAAAAAATTTCTCTAATAACGGCCCAATTCTGGAGGATCTTCGAGCTGCTCCTGGCACTTGACGAGGATAAGGACCTTCTGGAACATCTTAAGAACGATCCGGAAGTAAAACACATCACCCGCAGATATCTCGAAATTCTGCACCCGCATTTTCATGCAATCACAAGATGCCCGTTTCTTTTGTATTTGCTAAAGATGCGATCTCTTATGACAGATGCGATGCGGGATTTGCTCTGTCAATACCCGGACCGGCTGGGTTTGTCTGATGAAGGAAACTTAAAACAACTGGTTTACCGGCAAAACCTGGATCTTCTGATTTTTTGCATCCGGCTGTGGCGAGCTCAACGGCGTATGGATACACTACGGTTATTTTCAAATATCTTTGCCGGCATTCCCGGTTTATTTTTGGATCCGCAGTTCAGAAAAATTGTCTGGCTGACCCTCTTTGGAAGTACCACTAAAAAAGGCTGATATCTCTGTTTTTATGGTCCTGTTAACGAATCCAACTACACTTTATGATGAAAGAGAATGGACTTGCCAAACAATTTTCGGTTGGAAAAGATGTTTTTAGAACTGGAAAAGATCAAGAAGTATCAACTTAAGAATGTAGATATTATGGATTCTGATGTTACCAACAAAAACCGGGCGATTTTATAGGCATTCAATTTATGCGCATAAGATCTGCGGGGGGTCAGGTTTTATGTAATCGATATTTACCGAAAACGAGGAAGATAATTTCTATGAATACAGAAATACAACTTAACCATATAGAGAGACTGCCGTTATTGACAGTTATAAAATCATATTCCAAAATCAAACTATCATTCGTGAACCATGAAGTCAATACTCATCACCGGAATCAGTGGTTTTGTCGGAGGGCATTTTTCCCGATTCATTGTGAATAATAAACCAGATCATGTCATTCATGGATTGAGCAGATCAAAACCCGCATGGGATTTTATAAAGAACCGGGATCCTATTCTGGATGCAATTACTTTTCATCAGTGCGATTTGCTCGATTTTAAAAAAATCAATGAGATAATCGGAGGGATCCAACCGGATTATATTCTCCACTTGGCATCATTTAGTTCTGTTTCTCAAAGTTGGAGAGAGCCTCTGGCGTCTTTTCTCAATAATACCAATGCTTTTCTTAATATTGTTGAAGCAGTAAGGATACACGATTTTAATACAAAGATATTATCGGTCGGTTCTTCAGAAGAATATGGCATTGTAAAAGAGAGCGATCTTCCTCTTACCGAAAACACACACATCGCTCCTGCGAATCCGTATGCTGTCGCACGCGTATCCGAGGAGCATCTTGCGCAGATTTATGCAGAGGGGTATCATCTCAATATTTGTTGTACGCGTTCCTTCAATCATATCGGGCCTGGACAAAGTGATCAGTTTGTTGTGAGTTCCATTGCTAAACAATTTGCTGAAATCACGATTCATCACAAAAAACCGACCATTAAAATCGGGGCTGGTTCAATTATCCGGGATTTTATTGATATTGAAGATGTTATCCGGGCATATGATATGATACTCGAAAAAGGGATGACCGGAGAAGTATATAACGTATGCAGTGGCAGGGGACATTCCATACTGGATATTGTAAACGCCCTTTCAGAATTAACCTATATACCCGTAGTTGTGGAACAGAATCAAGATCTTCTCCGTCCTATTGATAACCCAGTACTTATCGGGAGTTATGATAAACTTCAGAATACTACCGGTTGGAAACCGGAGTGTCCAATTGAAAAAAGTCTGGAAAAGATCTATACCTACTGGCTTAACAAACTATCATAGACATTTTTTGTAGTCAGGGCTGTCTTTTCCCAGGAAAAGAGTTTCAGTCTCTGATATCCATAAGTTCTGAGGGAATCCTGCAAAGAATTGTTATGCACAATATCTTCGACCACCTTTTGAATTGAGTCGGAATTATTGGGATCAAAATAATTCACCGCTTCACCACCCACTTCAGGAAGTGAACTGCAATTGCTTGCGGCGACAGGACAGCCACAACTGAACGCTTCTAGTACAGGTATGCCAAAACCTTCGTAGAGTGAAGGGAATACGAAAAGGATTGCTTTTCGATAGAGTTGTGAGAGTGTGCTATCATTAACAATCGGATAGTGAAGTACTCTCTTTTTGATTTTGAGATCATTCAACAAATGTATTTCGTCATCTGAGAAAACTCCGCCACCGGCACAAATCAGGCAGAGATTTTTTTCATCGTTCAAAAGACAGGAAATTGAGGTGAGGAAAAATGTAAAATTTTTATGAAATCTACGATTTCCTACAAACAGAATATATTTTTGGGGTAGGTTTAAGAAAATATCCGGTGTGTATTTTTTAAGTGAAGTGGCGAGATGAATTACTTCTATTTTTTGAGGTTCGATATCATAAAATTTGATAATATCGGTTTTGGTATTATCAGATATTGCGATAATTTTTGTTGCACATTCGATTGCTTTCTTTTTTTGTATTGCAGTATTATCTCTTCTTTTAACCATATCCGGGAAGAGTTCATGAATCATGTCATATACCGTAAGGACATACGGATGTGGTTTCAGGGTTTTTAGGAAGTATGTATTATAATTGGTTGGATGGAAAATATCAAAATTTCCGTGTCTGATTTGATTTTTACAATTGTATTCATTTATTTTGTTGATAGCTATGTTTTTTCCAAAATTCAGGTATTTTCCTAACGTTTTTTGATCAGGAAGAATTAGTCTTTGATGAAATAATTCCTGGTAATAACAATTTTCTGAATATACTACGGATATTTCGGGATGGATTGTATCCATTGTGATGAGATGGGAATATAATTCACAGAAATATCTGGATATGCCGCCGTATTTTTGGGAAGTGAATATCTGGTGATCGTAGAGAATTTTCATTTGCCATTTCCACCTCTTCTTCTATCAATTACCTTAATTGTTTTTCTAGCCAGCTGAATGCAGCGGTTTCTCAAGATTATATATAAAAAACTTATAATTATCTGGGGACGAAAACCATACCTTTTGATTGTATATTTCAATGATGTAAGTGCTTCATTGTATTTTTTATTTTGTAATAGCGTACTATCAATGACAGATGCATATTGGTTAAAATTGATTTTTATTTGCTCATGATATATCCGACGAGCTACATCAAACCTTTCAGTGGTGATAATTTTTATACACTGACTTAAGGTATTGACAGAACAATCCGTCATCTCAATAATTGAATCCGTTGGTATTCCTTGATGTTCATGATCATGTATAAATGAAGCATACATATAAGTTCCTTTTTTTAGCAACTGGACCATTGGAAGTGGTTTTGCCCAGTCTGATCTGCAAAGCCAAGATATACCGCTGGAACAGCCAACGAGTAATGTGCAATACTTTGTGAGCTCCGCATTTTCCCGAAATGATAGAACGCTTCCATCTACAATACGCTCATCATCTGAGTAAACAGGTTCGTTTGTAGAAAGGATTACACAGATATCAGGCTTTATTTCAATTATCTTTTTAGACACTTTAAGTGTAAAATCCAGTGTTACGAATGACTGCCCACTTTTAGGTGAACACTCAAATAAAATTACAATCTTTCTCTCTTTAAGATGATGAGTCTCCGCAAAGAGTCGAACGTGTTCCACTTCTTTCGATGAAAGGTATAACACAGGAGATACTGGTACGGTAATTGGTCGATTATATGCACGAAAAATGGAAGAACGCAAAGTCCCATCGAAATTCTTGAGGTTATTTGGCCAGACCTGAGAAAGAAATATTTCATCGAAGTCACCCCGATTTTTACGTTCAATCGCTTCATTCTCAAACTGTTGCCAATGATCCAATAAATCCATACGTTTCGACAGCGGGAATTCCCAGATTTCATCTACATAGGGATTATTATCCAAAATGGACTTGTAAATTGAACCGATTGCCCACGTCAGGTGGCTGTCGGGATAGTCAGTCTTGATCTGTCGCGCTATTGTCGTTGCGTAGAGACAATCACCATACGAACCAAGTTGTCCAATTAGAAACCGTTTGGACCGTGGGGAATTTTCACTTTTTTGCATGTGAGTCACAAAATTTCCGGTGATGTCTGCATGACCATTCTTTCAGCTAGATCCGACAATCCTTCCGTAGGGTGCCAGCCAAGTGACTTTATTGTTTCGGGATTCGAAATCAGACGTTTATATTCAGAAGTAAATCCATCACGGAGACGAACATGATAATGCCAATCTTTACCAAGAATCCCGAAACATTGCTCCAGCCAGTTCTCAATAGTGTAACCAACTCCAGAACCAATGACCGCCTCAAATACCTTATCCTGCTCCACCAACGTCAGGATTCCTCTCGTGATATCACCGGCAAATGTCCATTCCTTTTCAACGGAAATATCCCCTAGCTCAATTACTTCATCACTGCCTCCTGCAATCCGTTGAACTGCAAGGGCTATCATCTGGCTTACGTGGTGTGGTTTTCGAAGCGGACTTTCATGATGGAATAAATATCCCACATACACATTCAATCCCAAACTACGATAGTATCTTGCAGCATATACAGAATGTATCCGTGCGAGGGAGTAAGGACTATTCGCTTCAAATTCATCAGTTTCTTTTATTGGCATACCTTTGTTTCTAAATTGTACGCCGCTCCCGGTAATGAAAACCTTACTATTAGGACAGTGACGTTTCACGGCCTCCAGAATATTTAAGGTACCGGTCGAAATGGTTTCATGATTTTCAAAAAGTGCATTGTGCTTTGTAGTGGAATTGGCAGCTAAATGAAAGATATATGTTGGTTGGATATTCTTGATTTGGTTCTCAACAAAGGAATAATTGCTTACATCGCCAATAACATCGCCACTATTGCGGGATACTTCTATAACTTCGATTTTTTTTTGATATAGCACTTCGGTCAAGTAATGACCATCCTGACCATTTGCACCGAAGATTATTGCGTTCATGGGATGCTCTTTTGGAATGATAATGTAGCAAATGAATAGAGGCAACCATCATAGATGAAATCTGGTTCAGAATTATCCCATTGTGATTCATCAATGAGAGTACAATCTTTAGCACAAGGAATGAGACGTTCCATAAAATCATTTTTAGTATAGAACCTCATGTCCGTTTGTGGTAATCTGTCGCCTTGTTTGTAGTTACTATTGTAATCACAGGTCAAAATACCCATACCTCCAAATGCTAAAAGTTCAGCGATCTGTGAAATAAAGGTTTCATCATCCGCAACATGTTCTATAACAGACGTGGAAAAAACGACGTCAAAACTTGCTTTACAGGTAGTGGGCAAATGGAAATAGGTTTCAAGATCATAATTTTGTGCAGGATCAATTTCTTCTATGCAATAACCCATCATCTTAAGACAAGCTGATGCAGTGTCCTCAAAGGAGCCTACACAAAGAATTTTAGGACGGGTTTTCTTTTTTATAAATTTATATACCGTATCCAGAACAAAGGCTTGTTGGACATTGGCTTCAGGTATTTTTCGAGACATCATATATGGCACAAAAAAATTCATCTGCTCAATTACAGGATGATATTCTTCGCGAGCGAAATTATCTAATATCCGATTGTATCTCCCAAGAGTAGTTTTTTCTTTATAAGAAAAAGATCTTATGTTTTTTGCAATAAATAAATCAAAAGCAAATTTACATTCATTAAAAAAATTCAACATTTCGTCAATTTTTTTTATATCTCTCATCATTGACCCCATAATTTTATTATTTTGAAAAAAGGTTAATCTTATAATTCATTCCCATGAACAATAATTTTGTTACTTCAATAAATCCTACAAATAAGTTTTTCTCAATAATGGCTCCTTCTCTATAGGCTTTAACAATTGAATATGCATTTTTTGGGAAAAAAGTATTCCGTTTTAACATTCCGTATTGAGTTTCTTTATCAAATTTACAAATAATTTCAAAAAACCTATCTAATGGGATACGGGTAAGTAATGGTGCATCTTTCAGATCATTGATATTATGTGGTATATCCATTACAATTTTATCAAAGTTTTCAACTGGAATACCTTTTTCAAGAGCAAAATTCCAGAATTCCGTTCCGGGAAATGCCGTAGAAATATAGGTTAATGGACACAGAAATGGAGAATTTCGATAACTTTTGATGAAATTCAGTGTCTCTAATAATTCCTCTTCAGTTTCGTTAGGATTGCCAACCATAAAAGATCCCATAGTTGGTATTTTATATTTATTTGAGAGTTCAATTGCATGTATATTATTTTCTATAGTGGTTGTTTTTCGTTTAAGATATGCAAGCATACTTTCAGAGCCTGACTCCATACCTATACCTATTACAACTACATTCATTTCTTTTAATAGTTTCATTATTTCATCGTCGATCATATCTGAACGAACCAAACACATAAATTTGACTTTTTCATTAATTTTTTTCTCAACTATATATCGATGAATCTCCTTAAGGCGCCGCTTATCCGCTATAAATAAGTCATCAAATATGTGAATGATTTCTGCATTGTATCGGTTTATCAAAAGTTCAATTTCTTCAATTACACGTTTCGCAGAAAATGCTCGAAATTTTTTCCAGTGAATTTTTGTTGAACAAAATACACAATTAAATGGACAACCCCGGCTACTAATCATTGTAAAAGAACGGCCAAAATGATACGGAATAATCTGGCGAGGCTGACTATAATAACTAATGTTTGTTAAATCCCTATCTACAATAGGTATATCATCGAGATTTGTTATTAAATCCCTAGGATCTGTGAAGATCGTTCTATCGCTATTATTATTATTATTATAACAGATACCTTTAATATTTTTCAGGTTTTTATGGGAAAAATCTTCGAGCTGTATTAATTCCAGCATCGTTTGTTCCCCTTCCCCAATGACCCCTACATCAAATTGTTTGGGTAGTTTAAGATATGTCGATATATGTACACCTCCTAAAATAATCGGAGTTGTGTTTTTTGATCTGATAAATTCAGCAAAATGTATTGCCCTTCCAATATCTTGGGTAACGGCACTTATACCAATTACATCTGGGGTTTCAAAATTTTCGTATAGATCTTGACAATTGGAGTCTAAAAGTTTAATTTCAATTTCCGGATCATTTTTTTTTATATACGCAGAAATTGATAACAATCCCAATGGCATCAGCCCATCTGCAAAGCCTTTACTAACATTTACAAGGGTAAGATATTTCATAGATCCTTCTTCAACAATAGTTTTCCTAAAATAACTTCAAAATCCATAAGAAATGCTGCTTCGCTCCATTTATTGTAAAATGGTACGAGAGGAGCTATATCGTTATCAATAATTTGCCTGATACTTGAGTCTTCTATACAGATAGATGGTGTAGCAGAAAAAACATGTCTGAACATCCCACATTTGGTAATCGCCAGAGGTCGCTGCACTGCAAGAGCGTGTTCTATTGTACTTGATATTCCCCTATGCTTATCCCTTTCATAAAAAAACGCATTGAGGGTATTACTTGCCAGAAAATCGAGAAGTTCTTGTTTAGTTAAAAATTTGTGGTTGATGACGAGATGGATTCCAGGCTTTTTGACAAGTTGTTTGCATCGTTTGGCGGTTAAAAGAGCGTGCTGCTCTCCAGTTTTATCCAAAATATCATTGAATGGCATATGGAGGATAATTTTTGCCTGATCAAATTCTTCCTGAACCGTTTTTACAATGTGTTCGAAACCCTTGTCTCCAAATCCAAAACCGAAACTCCCGATTGTTACAACATCAGGAAGATTTTTAATGTTAATATATGGCGGGATAAGTCGTTTTGTCTTAAAAACAATAGGATTATTCTCAATAAGGGTGGGATCGGGACATAAATGGTAGTCAAACATCTCCCGGTCTGCCTTATCGGCTTCTTCCTGTGTAACTTCGTGCATGATGCCAAGCTGGGGAGCCGTATACTTCCGGGTTATACTGCCAGTAAGCCACGGCATAGTTGCCGGATAATAATTATAGATGATTGCCCGGGGAGTCGTTGTGGTTATTGCGTCATGGAGTTCTTCTTCGGAGGAACATTCCGAATAACAGAAAGAATACCGGGTTGACTTCTTGAGTGCCTCCATAATATTGAGAGCGTACTGGTGAATCCCGCATTGTTCTTCCTTGTGAGAGACAATCAGGATAATATCTTTTTTATTTTCAGATTGTCGGCATGATAGTTGGTTATTGAATGTCTGTTTATTTTGTTGAGATGTCAGCATCGACTTCGTTCGTGCTCGTATTGCTGTTGAAATTGACGCTATCTGCGTCCGCTGAAATTTTACCAATGGTCTGATTTTCTCCTTGATTTTCATCGGAATCTGTGTGACAATTTGTGAGACAATTTTTCTTTTCACAGATGTAAGTGAGATTTTCTTCTTCAATCTTATTTTTTTTGTTGAAACTTGGTCGTGTTTATTTTTTGCAGAGACATTAAAATCCTTAAGAACCGTTTCAAATCGTAAGGCAAAATTTTCAGGAGTCCAGTCTTTTTGCATCTGCAAAACTCCTGGCTGTGATAAGGCGATTGATTCCTTAAGGGTACGGAATGGATACGGGGTGATATAGGGGTGAATGTGCCGAAACGTCTCATTCGTGGAAACCGCCAGAGGTCTTCCACTCGTTATTGCTTGGTCGGTGGTTGCTGAAAGTCCTGGCTGCATCCTGTTGTATAGAAAGCAATTCAGAGTATTCTGTCCGCACCATTCGATCAATTGATCCTTGGTCATATAGTCCTCGGTTATAATCACCTCCACACCATTCTTTGCGACTTTTTTACATAATTCACTCAAATACTCTGTATAGTTCCGGTTATACAATTTCCATGTAGCGAAATTAGTATAGGTTCCAGGTGGAATATTTATCCTCACAACCGCTTCAACAAACTCCTTGCTTACCGCATCTACAATGAGTTCGAACCCCTTACCCGGTGTAGCAAACCCGAAGCTGCCGATGGTAGGAATTTCCGGTTCAATATAATTACATGATACCAGGGAAGACTCTAAAGGACGGGGAAATGCGTACACCCTCTTATCATCAATTTTTATGGTAGGATCAAGGGCACAATAAATATCAAAGTCATCCGAAGGACAAAGTGCAAATGGATTATTGGGCGAAACTTCCAGAACAAAAGTCAGTTTCAGGCCAGGGAGTTTTTTTATATGACGGGTATTTAACCAACCCATTGCCGCAGGATGATAGTTGAAAGCAAAAAAATCATAATTTAGAGGAATTTCCCGGTGATTCTCATCAATCTCCAAATAATCCAGTTTGAATTGGTTCGACAGCGATAAAGCTTCGAAAATCATTCTCCCGGACTCATAGATACTGCATTGAGCCTTTGAGGTGTTTAAAAAAAGACCTTTTATCAATTATTTCCTCCTTGTTCAGACAATTTCAATTTCCGGAAGCGGAAATATAAATTTTCCACCCTGTTCTATGAATTCACGTTCCCTTTCTAATATAGAGTATTTGAAGTGCCAGGGAAAGACAAGAAAATAGTCCGGCTTCATGGCACGTGCTTCTTCTTCTGATATGATAGGGATATGAGTTCCTGGGGTGAAACATCCGAACTTGTCTTTATTGACATCCGCAATATATGGGATATGTTTGCTTGTTAAACCACAGAATTGAAGAAGAACATTACCTTTCGTAGAAGCGCCATACCCGAAAATAATTTTCCCATCGCTGATTAATGCTTCCACCAATCCCAATAAATTTTTCCGGTGAAGAAATACTTTTTCTTCAAAATTCCGATAGGGTTTAGGCGTACCTATTCGCATATCGTCTTCTTGCTGTAACATCCATTCAATTACCGGATGATTAGAGCGGTATGCTGCATTTTTCTTGCACGCAGTAACGGCAAAACTACCACCGTTAATCGCATTCATCTGAACGTCAATTACCCGGAATCCGCAACCTTCCAACAAATTTTTTATCACTTTAAATGAATAGAATTCGAGATGTTCATGGCATACCGTATCGTATGCATTTGAACGGAGCATGGAGGGCATATAACTTTGCTCAAAATGCCATATGCCATTATCAGACAAAATTGCTTCGATGTCTTTTACAAATGCCGTCGGATCTTCAAGATCATAAAACATAGCGATAGAAGTTACGATTTTTGCTTTTGTATGAGGATATTTTTTAGTAAAAATTTCTGACGAAAAGAAATCAGGGATAAGATCGATACCTTCCGTATAAAACTCTTTAAATTTTATCCCAGTGGGATCAATCCCCACTTTTTTACATTTACCAGTATATGCTTTCAATGAGGTAGCATCATTGCTGCCAATGTCTACAACCAGATCACTTTCGGATAATTTCACTAAATTTTCGAGTGTTTTGATTTTATTGGTAAGATGGCGTACCATTGAAGCATTCAACCCTGATCGGTACCCATAATTATCGCCGTACATTTCATCAAGGTTATACGATTGTTTCAATTGAAGCAATCCGCATTGTGTGCACCAGACCAAATCCAATGGACCGGATGAGATTTGATCTGAAGTATGCTTCAGGAAAACGCCAGTAAGGGATTGTTCACCCAAGGACAGTACATTTATCAGATTAGAATTACGGCAAATTCGACACTTGGATATTTCAGAATACAAACGATCCATCTCCTATGTTTATTTGTAACTGTTTGTCTAAGGCTTATTAATTATCATCTGTTGGAATTGTTTATCAATTGCATCAATACACTGGTTTCGCTGAAGGTTAAGTAAAGCCAGCCGCTTTACTACCCTATCTTTTTCTTCGGGTAATACTTTTTCAAATTCGTAAACTTTCTCTTGTTCGTGCCATAGATCACAGTTTACTTTTGCGAGTTCAGAAAAAAATGAACCTATATTCCCTGTTATTGGGAGGATCTCATTTCCTTCCATTTTGAAAACTTTATTGGAAGAGTAGGTCAATTTTTCCGAGGAGATTTTGCCATTTGCTGCGTCCAAAATAAAAATATCAATCTCTTCACAAAGTTGTTTTTCTTGATTTGCGAGACTTTCAAGACGCTTCATATCTTCAGAGTGATACTGCTTCAACTTCACAATCGTAAGCTTGTCACAAAGTGAACCTAATGTTTCTGCCATGTTTCCTCTATTTTATTTATTCGTTGATGCAGGTTCTATTGTCCATGCACAGTCAACAAAAACACATCCGTAATCAACCCCTTCACTTGCAGCATATTTAGAGCCACCGTCAATAATTTTTATAGATAATGCATCCTGTATAAGATCGATTGTGAGTTGATTGGGAATATAAGTCACTAATGTTAGAAAGTAGATCTCCGGCCTTAAAAAATTACCCGGAATGACTGCTTTTGCAACAACCATTTCAGGTTTGCAATTTGTGTCGATAACAATTTCAGTATCGGTTGTGAAAACATTTCTGCGAGAATCACGGACAAAAATCCGTATCTCGGCACCTCGTATCCATTTATTGATCCTGCATGTAATCGCAATAGTTATTGGTTGTGTATGTGTAAAGAGGGAAACTGGATTTCCATCTTCATTTATTGCTTCAGCTTTCATAATTGCAATATCCTTGTTTCCCGATAATGCGACTTTAAAACCTTGAGAATTACCAACCATATCATTTATATATTGTATAATAATATCTGATGCAAGTCCTTTTCGAATTATTCGACCCTCCTTGAGAAGAATCGCACTCTTACAGAGTTGAGCAATGGATCCCATCTGGTGACTCACAAACACCACCGTTCTCCCTTCCTTCGCCACATCCCCCATCTTCCCCATACACTTCTTCTGAAATTGTGCGTCCCCAACCGCCAACACTTCATCCACAACCAAAATTTCCGGATCCAGATGCGCCGCCACAGCAAACGCGAGCCGCACATACATCCCGCTCGAATACCGCTTCACCGGCGTATCAATGAACTTGTCGATTTCAGAAAAAGCAACAATCTCATCAAACTTCTGTTCGATTTCCCCTTTGTGCATGCCCAGGATTGCACCGTTTAAAAAAATATTCTCCCTGCCGGTAAGCTCCGGGTGAAACCCGGTCCCCACCTCAAGCAGGCTTGCAACCCGGCCCTTGATTTTAATGGTGCCACTTGTGGGGGCAGTCACCCTTGAAATAATCTTAAGCAGGGTGGACTTCCCTGCGCCATTGCGACCGATGATACCAACAATTTCGCCCTGCCGTACATCAAATGAGACGTCCTTTAATGCACAAAACCTGTCGTTGGTATTGTTCAACTGCTCCCGGTTGACTGCGCCTATCCTCGCGTTGGGATCCTCTGTTCCCCGGAGTTTTGCCCACCCGCTTTGTATGTCCCGGTATAATGTACCATGGCTGATTGTGCCGAGGCGATATTCTTTGCAAAGGTTTTCTACACGAATCACGACATCGCTCATAGGACTGGTTCTCCTCAATCAAATGGTATCCATGAATGTCTTTTCAACACGGCTGAACAGCACGATTCCAACGGCTAATATCAGAATCGTCATAGCGAAACTGACTCCCAGCATCCAGAGTTGTATCGCACCGGAACCAAGAAATGCGTACCGAAACGTTTCGATGATCGCAGTCATCGGATTAAGAGCGAACAACCACTGCCATTGTGCCGGGATCTGGGATAATGGATAGACTATTGGGGTTGCATACATCCAGAGCTGGACTCCGAACCCCAAGGCAAACGCCAGGTCACGGTATTTGGTTGTCATGCTGGAGATCAGTATGCCCATACCGAGTCCGAGCGCTGCCATCTGAACCAGCAACAGGGGTACGAGTAAAAGCCATCCATTTGGGTGAATATCTGCTCCGGTCAGATAAAAATAGCACAGAAAGGCTAAAAATAATCCGAACTGGATGGCAAACGCGATAAGATTTGATATCACTACTGCAATAGGCACCACAAGACGTGGGAAATAAACCTTGCCAAATATGCCTGCATTGGTGATGAATGTATTAGAGGTCTGTGTCATGCAACTCGCAAAATATGTCCAGGCAACAGTACCTGACATATAAAATAAAAATGGGGGTAAACCATCGGTTGGAATTTGAGCAATCCTGCTGAAAATTATGGTAAAGACTACGGTCGTAAATAGCGGTTGCAGCAAAAACCATAGCGGTCCCAGAATGGTCTGCTTATAGTAGGCAACAAAATCCCGACGCACAAAAAGGAGAATCAAATCCCGGTATCGCCAGAGTTCTGATAAATTAATGTCAAACCATCCACTACGTGAACGAATTTCCATGGTCCAGTTGGTATTATCGTTATCGGGCATTGATGTCACTCAGCAAGGAAAATCCCGGTTTCATTGCATGTTCCATACCTGAAAAATAAACGAACGTCACCTTCACGAAATTAACAATCGCATCACGGAGCGTGAGGTAATTTTCCTGCGATCCGCCGATCTGATATTTCTTGTCGGGATTGCGGACACGGATAGCGATGTTAGATTCAGGAGAGGACGGAAGCATATAATGGAGATCCTTTAATATATCTGATAATTGCACTTTTTTATCCATTGTTCCGGGCAGGAGCATCACGGGAGAGAAGCATCTCAATATCTAAAACAGGCGTTTCTCTGATAAGGAGTGATTTTATCCCCTTCTTTACTGCGTGGGTATGCATTCTCAGGTCATCTGTAAGGAGCGGAATATTATGCAGAAAAGCCAGTGAGATAAAGTATGCATCAAACCCGGAACACCCTTGGGTTGTTGCAAGAGCCCAGGCAGCAGTGAAAAGTTCTTCTTCACATGTAAGTGTGCAGGAAGAAAAAAGCCTTGCTGCAATGATCTGTGAGGTTTTCATATCAGTAAGTCGGCGGGTAACTGCTGCTACTTCAACAATACATACTTTTGGAATACGGACCTCAACAGGCAATATTTCGACTAATTTAAGGATATATTCACATTTCTTATGAGTATCGAGTTCTCGTTCAAGAACAGGGGAGGGAATTGAGGGGCTTGGCTGTAATAGTCCTTTAATAATAACGGATGAATCAAGGACGCATTTAGTCATAGTACTTTTTAGTCCTCATATCATTCAATACTGCATCAATATCAGATGAGGCAGTGATACTCCCTAATTCCTGCAATAAACTGTAGAGTCCTTTTTCGAACCTAATGGTAACAATATCGCCATCTTTGAAGGGAATGGGATCAAGAGGATGTAAAGTATTCCCTTCAATTCTTGCCCTGATCATCATCTCATCACCTTTAATGTAATATTTGTATGTTCACGTATGAATAAGTTCTCTCGATACGCAATAGAACTCTGTTGTGGAGTGTACCTGGTGGGGGCCGATCGAGAAACATGAGGTGGAGAGCCGCCACTATGTTCACAATGGCATCCCGAAATGCATCATATTGTTCCTGAGCCCCCCCAATAACATACTTCTTACCCAACCCCCCGACGCGGATCGCAATATCATCAGCCATAAAGACCACATCCGCAAAAGTACTGCCCCATCCTCTTGAAGTAGAACAAACCCACGACAAGCAGCACAACCACAACCTCGACAGAAACCAACATCACCGCCTCTGGTGGTTTCGCACCAAGAAGCGCCCAGCGGAAACCTTCAATCACACCCGCCATCGGGTTAAGCCCATAGAAGATACGGAATTGTGCAGGAATCATCGAACTGGGATATACAATCGGCGATGCATAGTGCCCGTTCTGGATGATAAACGGGAGAGTATACTGGAAATCCCGTTACTTGATGTTGAGCGCTGACAGCCAGAGCCCGATCGCAAGCGAGGTGGCGAGGGCAAGCAGGATGAAGAGTGGAAGTAAAACGATCGCGATGGTTGGTACAAATCCATAGTATGCCATCATGAATATGAGGATGACAAACGCAATCGATAAAATCCATCAGTGGCGAGAGAATGCCGGCGATCGGCATTACAAGTTGCGGGAAATAGACTTTCGTCATTATACCCACATTACTCACCGTGCTTGTTGTCGAGCGGGTGAGTCCTTCAGAGAAGAGCGTCCATTGGAAGGTGTGCAGCAAAGCTGAACAGGAGATTGGAGACGCCATCCGATGGAATCTTTAAAAAATACCCCGAAGAAGAGGGTGAAGATGACCATCAAGAAGAGCAAAGTGATTTACTCATTTCGGATCAATCTCCCGGAGTTTCATACAGATAATCGAACCGTATAAAAAAAAGGTTCTTCCGCCCGGTATGTTCCGGGTAAAATCCGGCACCCACTTCAAACCTTGGACACGATGGACACTATCTCGTTCGGATGCAGACATCTAAGTCTTCGTGAAAAAATAATATATACAATTAGGCGATATTGTATAGTTCCATTCCCCATGAAAATGATCACGAACTATATTTATCATTTTCATCTCGGCATCGGATATTTTGACTCCTCTAGGGTACTTGTTTTCATCCAGTATTGCATGAACATTCAACCCTTTTCGAGTTTTTGTTGAACAAATCAAGTTATAATCAAGAACCTTTGATTTAATACAATCAGTAATCATTAATGGGCAAAAATTGGTTGAATTTGGGAAAACGGAGGGGGGATAGCGGTCAAAATGATGAAAACAGTATTGAAAGTATGGTCTTTGACTATAATAAGGACTTGATAGCTAACCAATGGTTGACCTCTCCAAGAAATCGCAATAAATGAAAACAAACGATGTTCAATCTTATTCCATTTGCTGGTACCAGGTGGAAGATGGCATACCGTTATTGCAAGATTTTCTTCATTTG
>JAUSBW010000260.1 GCA_030651815.1 Methanoregula sp. | reverse complement strand
TTTCCCCGGAAATGATAGAATCTTACTTTCCTGATATCAGTGATAAACTGAAAAATAAAATGCTTGAGGCAATTTTAAAAGCATGGGATGAACAACTCAGTTTTTGTGAAACCTGCCCTACCCGGTGCATAAGTGAAAAGGAGGTATATTGCACCATGTTCGATGAGGAATCTTTGTATGGTTGCAAGTAATGGTAACCTGAGACCCCCACATCTTATCTCAAAGTGTATCTGGCTTTTTCTTCTTTTTTAATAATTCATCAACAATCTTCAGCATCTTTTTTTAGAACTCTGGTGAACACTCAACCATTATACGAAATCCAGCATGTACCTATATGGATAATCGGATTCGGGGAATGATAGAATGCGTAAGACATTGCAGCGTAATCCTGAAAATTTAAAAACGAATATCGTTCTTGTTGGTGTGGCTGGGGTGGGTAAGACTACTTTGGGGGGATTTGCAGCTGAAAAGATGAATATGTCATTTGTGGACATGGACTTGAGTCTTGAGGCTGCAGAAGAAACTGATATTGATGGTCTGGTGAAGCGATACGGAGACATTGGATTGGATCTTCAATTATTGTCATATTTTAAAAAGCAGATTCTTAATAAAGATCACGCCCTTTTTGCTGCATCAGCCCGGGTTTTAAAGTACAAACTGTTTTGGGATATCGTTGAGCAAAACGCAATAACGATTCATTTGCAGGGAAAGCCATTAGAAGTTTATATGCGACAGGATATGTGGTTGGGGGAACGAAAGATAACCCAGGAAGAAAAGTCTGACAAACGGATAAAAGATGATTTCTATGATTATTACAAGTGGATAATCCGGCCTTGTAAGAGGGCTGATCATACCGTTCGTATTGTGGGTAATATACAAAAGGATACAGAAAATCTATGTACAGCCATTGAAAAATTCAGGTCTGTAGATGATGCAAAGAAGAAATATGTTTCAGATTGACATACTCATGTGGACTGGACATTCATCGATGAGACGGATCTTTCCTATTCGCCCACGGTCTTAGAGGATGATGAGCCGGCCCCCGGAATCCTGCCATTCACGCTCCAGCAGGGCACGCTCTTCCTCGCGGTCGATGAACTCTCTAATCATGATTAGTACTAATCACGATTAGGATTATTAATGTGTCGCTGGTTTGGGTGTATTGGAATCCTAAAAAAACCTGATCCTTCTCAAATCACCGGTCCTTTAAAAGACACTGGGGTGGCTGTTTCCTCACCCGGATTTTTCCGCTCAACCTATAAGCGGCAGTTCCGGTGCCACGAGCTACGATACGATTGCGTCCCGGTCAACGCTGCATGGAGCCAGCGGCTCTTACTAAAAACGCTCTTAAAGTTTCAAAAATTGTCGGGTGTATTCCTTTGACTGATTATTGGCAGAGTTGTATCATGAGTGAACCGGAAACTCCCCCTCATCTCCCTTCACCTCTTAAAAAATAATTTCAATCGCGATCCGGATCGTGATGGGAAAATTTCAGGCAGGGCCTGTTTACTATTTTCAGGCCACAACCTCCGCTTCCCCGGACCACAGGCTCTGCCTTCACCCATGCAACAAGGGCCGGTGTTGGTGCCCCGTTTGGCTGGATCCGTTTGAGGGCTTGCCCCGGATAGTTACGTTATCTTTGCTATCTTCATTCTCCAATTCCACTATTTTCTGCTATCTTTGTTATCTTTGCTATCTTCACCATAGTAATACACAATTTCTCCTATCCTGCAAGCTTGGTATGCCTTCTTTTTTTTGCACCAATTAATCGTCAGCCCTTTAAAAAAAACTCCCCTGTCTCAGTAAAATACAGCCACCCGACAACCCCCGCCCCAACCAACTGCCGGGCCGCTTCGCAGTACACCGATAAAGAAAGAGCATACTCCTCCGCCTTCAAAGCATACTCAGCACAAGACACCGGATCAGATTTGTAATCAATCACAATCCAGGAACCATCCAGGAGTTCGCCCAACCGATCGATAGAACCGGTAACCCGCACACCGGAAACAGTAACAACAAACGGCTGTTCACAAAATGACCGCTTCACCCGCTGCATCAACTCAGAAGAACGGAACCGGGCAACAATCTCCTCGCACTGACTAACGGCCAATGGATCAGTAACCCCATACTCCGCACACACGACCCGTGCATCCCGGCCCCGCAGCACCTCATGGATAATGGTCCCTTTGAGGGTTCCATCAATCCCAGGCAGGTACTTTGACACGGTATGTCCCGGAGCAGAAACCCGCTCGCTCTTCTTCTCCAACTCCGAAACAGATTTCACCTTCACCCGCTCCGGTCCGGGAGAGTACTGAGGACCACTCCACGTCCCGCTCTTCCCCGCACATTCCCCAGGAACAACAAGCAACGAAGGTGAAACCCGCCCCGTCTCAGCAGGAATCGCCAAAGGATCAGAAACAATCGAAAGCCACAGTCCGGAAGACAACACCAGCCCCCCCGCAGCAATCGCATCCCCCGTCACCGATAAAGCAGTAAACAACCACTCAATCCGGGACCGGCCCAGATGAACCGACAAACCCGAATCCTCCGGCGCCGTCCCGGTCCTGAACTAATGATCCCTGGCCCGGGTCAGCGCCACC
>JAUSBW010000259.1 GCA_030651815.1 Methanoregula sp. | reverse complement strand
GGCGGAACCCCAGCCCCAAGAAGACCAGCATGAAGACCGGCATCGCGATCGCGCCTATCATGCGGGACTTTGCACGGACAAACTTGATCATCTCCCGCAGCCAGAGGACGTAAATTGCGGTCAGCTGGATCATTTCATCATCCTCCGTCGCATCCCGGCATGGATATGGCCGTGGAGTGTTCCCCCCTCTTCCCGGATGGAAGAGCCGGTCAGGTGGATAAAGACATCTTCAAGGCTGGGTTTCCGGAGATTTACCGAGGTGATACTTACTCCTGACATCTGGGCAAGGACGAAAAGGTCGGGGACCCTTTTTTCGCCATCCAGTACGGTGATGGTCAGGCTTGCGTTGTGGAGTGTCACGTCCTTTATCCACGGTTTCTCTCTGAGTACAGGAACGAGCGGTTCTGCGTTTCCGTTAACACCCAGAGTTACCACATCCCCCTCAAGCCGGGTCTTAAGACCGGCGGGGGTATCCAGCGCAACAATCTTCCCGTGATCGATGATCGCGATCCGGTCGCAGAGATAATCTGCCTCCTCCATGTAATGGGTGGTGAGGATGATGGACATGGCATACTTCTTATTCAGATCCCTGATATGGTTCCAGATCTTCCTGCGGGTCTGGGCATCCAGTCCCAAAGTGGGTTCATCGAGGAACAGCACCTTGGGATAATGAATAAGTCCGCGGGCGATCTCGAGCCGGCGCTTCATACCGCCCGAATAATTCTCAACCAGCACATCTGCTTTCTCGGTCAGCCCGACCACTGCAAGCACTTCGGCAATCCGTTTCTTCCGTTCACCGGTATCAATGCCATACATCATGGCGTGGAAGTCAAGGTTCTCTCTGCCCGTCAGACCGATATCGAGTGAAGGGTCCTGGAAGATGATGCCGATGCTGCGCCTTACTTCTTCCGGATCATCCTCAATATTATGCCCGGCAATAGTGGCAGTGCCGGAGGTCGGTGCCAGCAGGGTGGTGAGCATGTTGATGATCGTGGTCTTACCGGCTCCGTTCGGGCCAAGCAGGCCAAATATTTCGCCGGGTTCAACGGAGAGGGTGACATTGTCAACGGCGACGAGGTCACCGAACCTTTTTGTCAGTCCGTTCAGGGTAATGGGGTTCATGGGTTCGTGTTCCTTTTTTTGTTATGATGGATGGGGGATTTCATATCAGGTGTCTTCTTAGAGTGGTTCTGGAGTGGCAGGGCCGCAGGTGTCTGCGGCCGTATACCGTTACATGACGAAATCTGGGCATAGCTCACCTCCAGTGGTGCACGGGAACAATAGCCCGGGATCTCATGATCGCTCCTCCGCGGCACGGAGGGGGACGATCACCGGGTTTCCTGCGGTGTCATACAGGAAAGTAGCTTCGACACCATAGACCTCGCGGATAGCCTGCGGCGTGAAAAGCTCAAGCGGGGTTCCGATCCCGTAGATGGAACCCTTCCGGATCATAGCGACCGAATCCGCATACCGGGCTGCAAGGTTGATGTCATGGATCGCCATAACGACCGATATGCCCGACCGCTGCACGAGCGAACGGATCGTCTCCATGGCCTCCAGCTGGTGCTTCAGGTCAAGACTGCTGGTCGGCTCGTCAAGAAGGAGTACTTCGGGCTCCTGCGCAAGAGCCCTCGCGATGAAGACCTTCTGGCGCTGGCCCCCGGAGAGTTCCCAGATATCCTCAAGGGCAAGGCTCTCGATCTTCATATCCTGTAAGACCCGGTCAACGACCTCAAGGTCACGGGATGCTGGTTTCCAGCCCATATGCACCCTGCGCCCCATCAGGACGGCATCGAAAACGGTCATCGACATTCCCATGGTTTCGGACTGGGGGACATACCCCATGCGGCGGGCAACATCGCTGATAGACATGCTGTGGATCTCGTCTCCGTCCATGACCACCCGGCCTTTCGGCCTGAGGATCTGGTTGATGCACTTAATGAGTGTACTTTTCCCGGAACCGTTTGGGCCGAGAAGGCAGAGGACTTTTGAGCGTCCGACATTGAAACTGATTTCCTGCAGGACGGGAGCACTCCGGTACCGGAAGCTGAGGTCCTGGATGATGATCTTTACCAATACATTCCCCTCCTTTTGACGAATAAGTAGATGAAGAACGGCACTCCGATGAACGAGGTCATGATCCCGATCGGGATGACCTGCGGCGCAAAGAGCGTCCGGGCAGCGATGTCGGCACAGAGCAGGATGAGGGCTCCCATGAGGGCGGATGCCGGGAGCAGGAAGCGGTGGTCCGGCCCCACGATCATCCGGCAGATATGCGGGCCGACGAGCCCGATGAACCCAATCGTGCCGGTGAAGCAGATGATCCCTGCGGTGATTAAGGAAGTCAGGACAAGCGTAATAATCCGGACCCGGCTCACATCCACACCCATGCTCTTTGCCGCTTCATCGCCGGATCCCATGACGTTGAGATCCATTGAATACCATAGGAGGATTGGTAATGTGACCGCGAGGATGACGGCAACCACCTGGATGGAAAACCAGTTGGCCCGCCCGAGGCTGCCCATGGCCCAGAATACAACCTGCTGGAGCGCGTCAGCAGTTCCGATATACTGGAGAAATGATGTCAGGGCACCGAACAGATAGCTGATGGCGATACCGGCCATGATAATGGCGCCCGGGGTAAATTTTTTCGTAAATGCAAGGGCGTAAATGGCGAACGAGGCAATGAGTGTGAAAACAAATGCATTGATGACCACAAAAGAAGATCCGCCAAATATCCCTATGCCCAGGATCATGGCGAGAGATGCACCAAAAGTTGCAGCGGAAGTGATCCCGAGCGTGAACGGGCTTGCGAGGGGGTTCCGAAGGATTGCCTGCAGCACGGCACCGCAGATCCCAAGACCTGCCCCCGCAAGTATGCCCATGAGGATCCGGGGGAGCCTGATATTCCAGACAACGAGATCCGCGGTGGTATTCCCGGGATTGAAGAGTCCCTGAGCGATAATCCGGTACACGTCCACTATGGTCATGTCATAGGAGCCGATCGTGACGGCGATTCCTGCTACGAGAAGCAGGGCAAGGGCCGTGATCCCCAGGAACATGAGTTTCCTCTGGACAAACGAGAGATATTTCACGGTGGCTGTTTCAGACATGATCCTCTCTACCTCGTATCAGTCCGGATAACTGAAGACCCCATGTTTTGTGACATCAAATGACGACCCGAGGAATTTTGTGACGTAATTCTGGTGAATTGCCGAAGGGTCGATATCTGCAAACTGCTCAGGGTAGAACCATTTGGCAACCCGGGCCCGGGCTGCCGGGTAGGTCAGGCCGTTTGTGTAGCGGAAACTCAGTACGTATACCCGCTTGTTTTTGATCGCGGGTACCTCCTGGAGCGCGGGATGAGATATCAGTTCATCATACTGGGTTTTGAGTTCACCCTTATCGTCCGAATCATAGCTGCCGGTATAGGACACACCAAGAATTACGTCTGGTTTCTGCTGTGCAAGCCATTCGATATCAACGGTTCCCTGCGGGCTTTTCAGTTCAGACGCTACATTGATCCCGCTTGCATCCGTGCAGTAGAAGCTGTAGTGCTCAGCATCAGACACCGTCCGGCGTTCGTTGCTACGGTCAGTGAAACTGGTTGACCAGACATCCACAAAGGCACGAACCCTCTTTTCCTTTGGTACCGTGGCAAGGCGTTTGTCTATCTCGTTCATCCAGTCGTCATGCCACTTCTGGTACTCCAACGAACGATCCGTACGGTTAAGAAGATATCCCAGTTTGTTCATTTCAGGAACAAGCGTCCATGGCCGTATGAAATCGAGCCGGATTACCGGAACTCCGGCCGGCATGCGTTTCTCGAAAAATTCAGGGTCCGGGCCGAGCTGGGTATATGTGAGAAGCGCATCCGGCCTGCAGGCAAGGATCGTCTCAAAATCCGGTTCATATGGCCCGCCGCCCCCGATATTGGTCTTTGTTTTTAGAGCAGGCACTACGATGGCGTTCTCCATTGCACTGTTTGCGACACCAACGACGCTATCTACGGCATCAAGGGTACCCATGGCATGAAAATTGTATGCCACGATCCGGTTGAGGGGTTTTACGATGGTGATTGTGGTGTTCCCGGTGTCGGTGATCCGCCGCGGGTATTCAGGATAATAGTTCACCGCATCGGCAAGCTGGTCAGCAGTCAGGTGCGGGTTATTCCCACCCGCATACATTGCAGTACAATAGTTGAGGATCTCCCCGCGGAGGATCTGTTTGGCGTACGAATGAATTTCCTCCTGAGTCTGGGGTATCCCATCCGTTGAGAGTCCCGCTGCGGGGAGGACAAGCCCGCAGCATATGATCCCAATGATTAATGATAAGGCAATGGATCGCAGCGCCTTCATCTCTTAACCCCCTCCAGCAGCAATACAAGGGCAGCTGCCAAACATGCACCCAGAGCTGTCATCACTCCGAAACCAGGACTCTGCCGGGGTACACTGCAACCGGAGGGGTCGGTTCCGGCAACCGCGATGACTGTTGCGGGGATCGTGCCGATGGCTTTAATCCCGACATTCTCCCATCTGCCCTGTATTACACCGCACCCGGACGAGGGCGCCCGGATCGTGTACTGGACGGTGTTCTCTCCGGTCAGGGCAAAGATGACCTTCTGTCCGTTCCGTTGTACCCCGTCATGCGGGTGAGATGTACTCTCGAAGGTAAAACCTTCCGGCAGCTGTTCGATGATGCCCCCAAAAAAGGAAGGAGGAACATCCAAGGTAACGGTCACCACTTCCCCGGCACCCGGCGACTGGGGTGATATGGTCCGCGTGATCGGCTGATCGGCCGCATTTACCGGGCAGCAGAGCAGAGCAATGCAGACAAGAAATGCGAAAAATACCCTTGTCCTGCGGAGGAACTGCATGCAGATTATTTCCACACCTGATCTTAAATATGTGTTTATTTGTAATACGAAATCTGATAAAAAATAAAAGAATGACATTCACATCGATACAGAAAATCACGGATTATTCAAACCGGGATTTATGAACCATGTGTATTCCGGAGGTCTTTTATCAAGGGTATGTATAAACCCCGTACTGTCGGACGTTAAACGAAGCATTGAGGAACTGGTCCATGTATTCCTGATGTATTTCTGCCGGATCCATATCGGCAAAGAGATCCGGATGGAACCACTTGGTGATCTGTGTGCGTGCTGCAGGATAGGCAAGACTGTTTGAATGAAGCCAGCAGATAATGTACACCCGCTTGTTTTTTATCGCTGATACTTCCTGCAGCGCGGGATGGGTCATCAGTTCATCGTACTGGTCCTTGAGTTCACGGATATCCTCAGTCCCGTATCCGCCCTTTCTTGCAACGCCAAGAATGATGTCAGGATTCTGTTGTGCAAGCCATTCAATATCTACTGATCCCTGAGGATTGCTAAGATTTTCTGCAATGTTGACTGCCCCGTTTTCCGTTAAATACAGGTTGTAATGTGAAGATGCCATCCCAGAAGAGACGGTCATGCGAACATTCGGGTCCGCACCCGTCCCTGTCCATGAATCGATGAACACCCGGACCTTTTTTTCCTCCGGGAGGGTATCCAGACGCCTGTCAATATCTGCCATCCGGGAATTGTACCATTTCTCGTAGGCAGCAGACCGGTCCATCCTGCCGATCAGGTAGGCGAGCTTGTTCAGCTCGGTAACCATTACATGCGGCCGGCTGTAGTCCTGCCTGACGACCGGAACTGTTTTCGGCAGCCGGTTCTCGAAAAAGTCCCTGCCGGGGCCAACCTGCGTGTACGTGAGGATCATGTCCGGCATGCACGCGAGAATCGTTTCCATGTCGGGCTCGAGACCACCCCCGCCCCCCACATTCACTTTTGTTGTCAGCCAGGGGATGATTCTTGCCTCCTTTAAAGCGGCACCCGCAATCCCGATCGTTTGGTTTTCGGCATCAAGGAGACCCAGAGCAAAAAAATTGAATGCTACGATCCGTGAGAGCGGGCGGGTGATAGTTATGGTTGCCCCGGTTGTGTCTGTGATCCTTCGTGGATATTCCGGGTAGTACATCACGGCATCGGCAAGCTGATCTGCGGAAAGGTGTTGGGTATTGTTGTTGAGGTGTACGGCAGAACAGTAATCCAGGATTTCCTCACGGAGTATCTGCTGTGCATATTCATGGATCTCATCGCTTGTCCTCGGCACTTCTTCCGGTGCCCTGGCAGATGCCGTGCAGACGAAAAGAAGGCAGAAAAAACCAACAGCCGCCATGAAA
>JAUSBW010000253.1 GCA_030651815.1 Methanoregula sp. | reverse complement strand
TACTTCATCATCAGGAAGGCAAACTTTTACTTGCAGTGTGACTATAATTTCCATTTGGGGTGGTCTCCTTTTTGTTTTGAACTAACAATGAGATCATCCCAAAGATGATTATCTTAGCCGATCATTGGACACAACCAATTTCTTGTATTCTTTATCTAATCATTGATATATAGGCTCTCGTATTGCGGTGCAATGGTAGTGTATTATATATATTATAGAGAATTTCTGATTCTAAACCCCGGGTAATGAGGGTTGGATATCAACCCCCATAATGAATCTACAAAACATAGATTTGAGAGAAAATAGCGGTCAGATCAGACCGATGCTGCGAAGGTCTGAGATAATCTTAACCACCGCTTTCTTTGCATCATCAGGTTGCTTGCCGCCAGTGATGATCAACTTGCCAGACCCGAACAAAAGGACTACTACTTTTGGGATTTCAAGGCGGTATACAAGTCCGGGGAACTGCTCTGGCTCATACTCAATCCGGTCAAGATTGAAACCAACAGCGATCTTGTTGAGGTTGATGGGCGTAGCAAGATCTGCTGAAGTGACAATGTTCTGGATCTTGTAATCCAGTTTTTTGGGGATGTCGATTCCCAGATCGCGCAGGAGGCTGCCAAGGATATTGAGACCTTTACTCAGGCTGTCAACACTCTTTGCACCGGTTAACACCACTTTTCCCGAACCAAAGACGAGCGCTGCGATCTTTGGATCCTGCATCCGGAGCACAACACCGGGGAAACGTTTCTTGTTATATTCGGCGCCCGGGATCCTGGATGCAATATCGGGTAGATCCAGATAATCGGTTACCTTGGCTGAGGCAACAATGTTTTCGATCTTGAGGGAATCTTCTGGGCTGACCTTCATATTTATAAATGATATAAAACAGTATTTAAAAAGTTGGGTATGATTTTTGGTAGATTAATCTTCAATTGTTGAAATATCGCCCGGGTCCATACCCCTCTCTTTTGCTTTTAACATCCATAACATAATCTTGCCGCTCCGGGTCTTTGGCAGGGATGTAACGAACTCACTCTCTGACGACATGGCAATTGGCCCTCATGTGATGCAGTCCCAAAATCCGCCAAAGACCACGCTGTGTACAGCCCCATTCCGTGCACAGGCAGGCATCGATATGATCTGCCCGGGCACCATCGGCATGCAGATACAGACACGATCGCCTTTTACCACGTCGGATTTCTTTAACCCGTTTGCCACCTGCATCACTTTACGGTAGAGCTGGCGGTACGTGCAGATTCTCTCGCAGTCATCCTCTCCTTTCCAGATAAGGGCAACCTTGTTTCGCAGTGCATTTTGCACATGACGAACGAGGCAGTTATAGGTGATGTTGGTCTTACAGTCAGGAAATCATCGTGCGTGCGGGGAGGTACACTCTTTAACTTTTGAATAGGGGACCTGTTTGCTGAGCCTTTCTTGGCATATTCAATAAAATGTTGTCATTTGAAAGGCGCACAGGGAGATTAAAATGGCCGTGCCTGACAATGAACAAAACGATATTTTTTCATTATCTGATAGATCTGCTCAGATGGCAATGAATTAAAAAAATGGGATGTATGGTTTTCACCTAATCATACTGCCGCCATGTGTGGCTGCATTCCGTGCACCGGAAGAACCGCACCTCGCTTTCATCTGCAGCCCGCAACTGTCGGAGCCACCAGAATGCAAGATTGTGCTCGCATTTCGGGCATTTTATCTGGATGGTGGGCATGGTATTGATTTTAGCGTCTTCATCATCAACGATAGTGATCTCATTTTCCGTGCGCATCCTCTGGGTCTTCATCTGGTCAGTGGCTTCAATCTTACGGATATACCCGCATTTCCGGCACTTGAGCTGACCACCAGAAGAGATCATCATCGTCTTACATTCAGGACAGAACATCGGTATTCTGTGCGTGAGCAAAGGAGATTAATCCTCGTGTCAGGAACACCGGATTTCCTCTGGTTTTTTTAAGACGCAGGAATAATTCTCATTGCACAGGCTAAAAAAATTTTAGTTTTATGACATCAGGGAAAAGAGTGTACCTTCAGAATCCTTTTTTTGGTAAGGAGTGAATAATTGTGTAATGATCGAGTATCTGGTGCTGATTTCCTGTATTGGATTTCTTGCATTCCTCCTCCCGGGCCGGCACCGGAAATATGCAGCCATCACAGGCTGGACATTCATTGTTCTGGCACTGTTTACCCAGTTACCGGAGTTTTTTTCTGAAAATAATTTCATGTATCCGGTGATTGCTGCCCTTTCCGTGCCATTCCTTGTGATCACCGCCGGATATCTTCTCGCTGAAGATGACCGGGTGATGCACCTGTCACGGGCTGCTGCGGTTGCTTTTATCATCTATGCACCGTTTGAGTACATTCCTGCCCTCGGGGACTGGCTGATCGCAGTTGTGGTAGGGCAGGTGATCTGGATACTCGAACTGCTCCAGTTCAATGTCACCAATACCGACTGGAATATCATTGCCCGGAACGGTTTTCGGGTAGAGATCATTTTAGGGTGCACCGGCATCCAGAGCATTGCGATCATGCTGGGAGTGACAGCGGCAGTCCCGACAACACTCAGGCAGAAGTGCTATGCCTTCCTTATCATCGCCCCTACGATCTATTTCTTAAATCTTCTGAGAAATGTGTTTGTCATCATCGCCTACACGGACCAGATCTTTCCCTATTACCCGGAGATTGCCAGCAACGGTGAACTGGGGTACGAGAGTTTTTTCTGGGCACACAATGTGATCTCAGAAATACTGGCTCTTGTCTGCCTGGTCATGATCGCGTACGGACTCTTTACGATCATTCCAAAACTCGGAAGCTTTGCCGATGACCTCTATCAACTCTACTATGGCGAGGTTAAGAAAGCGTTTTATAAAGATAGATGATCCGCTGGATTGCAGAAAGGTTTGTACAGACCGCAATGATGATCACTGACGCCCAGATAAAACCTGAAATGCCACCGATAATCAGCACAAGAATGGTCTCAGGCCGTCCGAAAAAACCCACACCTTCAAGCGGATCGTCTATCTTTCCTCCCACTTTTTCATGGTAGCCGATCTCTGCATAGACCACCGGTTTGATGAACGTGTTCATCAAAGAGCCGATGATGGCAAACGCGACGACAACAAAATCCGCAAGCGGGGGAACTGCGAAGTACTGGCTGACGATTACTATGCCGCTCATCCCCACACCGAGAAGAACAAGAGCGTCAACGTACTTGTCCACAATCCAGTCAAAGACAGCCCCGAAATTCGTATGGGCATTGGTCTTTCTCGCTACACTCCCGTCAATAAGGTCAAAGATCGCAGAGAGCAGAAGAAAAAGAGATCCTAAAAAAAACTGCCGCAAAAAAAACAGTACCGCACAGGCAATACCGGCAAGCAGCGCAAGCAGCGATATCTGGTTAGGTGTTATGCCAAACCTGACAAAGACCTCTGCAACCGGCTCAAGGTACTTAGTAAACCTTGGGCGGAGTGCAGTAATATTCATAGCTCAAATCATAGGAACGTAAACGTTTAATAATTGCTCTATATCGTCGAAGGTCCTAAAATTGTCCTATCATCACTTTATTTATATCACCCGCCCAATGTAACCGGAGAGCTGAGTAAGGATGACCTCACCCATCGATCGCCCGCATGTACTGATGATGTCAGAGATCACCGCTGACGGTAAGCTAACGTTAAAAAAGGGCGCCTCTTCTAAAATCCTGATGAAATATATGGCTCACGAAACCGAGCTGTTGCTCCATAATACCCGGGCGGAATATGATGCGATCATGGTAGGAGCCAACACGATCCGCATAGATAACTCGTTTCTCACGGTGCGCTATGTGCAGGGCAAAAGCCCCCTGCGGGTAATCCCGTGCAGCATGGCAGATATCCCGCTTGATGCCAACGTGCTGGGGACAGACGCGCCCACGGCAATTGCAGTCTGTGAGATGGCTCCCAAAGACCGGACTGATGCAATAAAAAAGAAAGGAGCGCATGTGATCGTTGCCGGCAAAACCCATGTCGATCTCCCGCTGCTCTTACAGATCCTCAAAGAAAAATTTGGCGTGAACAAGCTGATGATTGAAGGCGGACCCACGCTCAACTGGCACATGCTCCATGACCGGCTCGTTGACGAGATCCGCCTGATACACCTGCCGTTCATTGTCGGTGGTGCGGATACGCCGTCACTGGTAGGGGGCATGCATATCAACACTGAAGACGAGATGATCCGGCTTAATCTGAAAAAATACTATATGTGCGGCAGCAACTTAGTCTCCGAGTTTGATGTCATCTACGCACAGGAGTAACAGATGGATGGTACCTACACCCTCGTTCCTTCTGGCTCTGTAAAACCCCCGTCCCATGCGGGACTGAAATGGTTTTTGATTCTTGTTTTCGGGCTTATCTTAGTATTCGGGGTTATGATTGCTGCATTCAACTACACCTATGGTGATCAGATGGGCGTAACTGTAGTCCGTATGGAAGGCACCATGGTCACCGGTAAGGCATCCGATGCAGAGAGCATTGGCAGCGAAGTGGTAGGAAAAGAGTTACGGCAGGCTGCCGATGACCCGATGGTAGAAGCAATTGTGCTTCGGGTGAACAGTCCCGGCGGTACACCTGCTGCCGCACAGGAGATCATCGGTGATCTCGAATACGCAAAATCGAAAAAGCCTGTCGTTGTTTCCATGGGTGACATGGGTACTTCGGCTGCCTATTACGTGAGCGCCCATGCAGACAGGATCTATGCCAATCCGGATACGTTCACTGCGGGTGTTGGCGTGATATGGAAATTTTCCGATATCAGCCGCTGGATGGAAAAGGAAGGTTACAATTTAAGTATTGTCAAGTCCGGCAGCAAGAAGGATATGGGCTCTGATGCCCGTCCGCTCAGCAGTGATGAAGAGACGTATGCCCAGAAGATTGTGGATGACAGTTTCGAGACATTTATTTCTGATGTGACATCTCAGCGGATGATCTCGCGTTCGGATATCCAGGATGGCAGGGTCATCCGTGGTGCTGATGCGGTAAAAATAAATATCGTCGATGAACTGGGCAACCTAAACGACGCGATAAGCGGTGCAAAGAAGATGGCTCAGTCGCGGGACTGAAGCGTGATTATGATCACGGGTAAAGGGTTTTTAAAAAACCCACGATTTTAGTTGTGAGAGCGTCAAATCATCTGTAACGGGTCTGCTTTCATAAATTCCCGGCAGACCGTTGTTGCATAATGACCGGGCGGCAGGGTAAACTTCAGGCGCACATCGGAATTTTCTATAGAAGATTCAATCTCCGTTTTTAACGTGATCGGGCGCCATGCACCATCAAATTTTGTGCTGACAAACGCCGATGCCCGTTCGAAATCTTCTGCTGTAATGTGATGCTCCAGCATAAGTGATTCCATGATTTGCTCCCCCGGCGTAGTTGCTTTTGTTTTTGTTTTACCGGGCATGAACAGCGCAATGGTGCAACGGCCGCGCCTGATGTGGATCGAGACAGCGTTGACATTTGTCGCCGTGACTGTATCCGTGCGCCCGTTTGCAAAGATCAGTCTGTCACCGGGAACCGGGTCATTGAGCGTGCCCCCGTCATCAAACCGCTGGCTGAGTGCACAATTGAACAGGTACGACTGGAAGGCAGAGACAAACAGGGACAGGAGTTTTGGCGGCAATTCTAACAGGGCTCCGGGATAATCGCCCGGGTGAGTGTAGAGATGGTGAAGCATCGCCCTTTCGAACGCCATGTAGACCGGAAGGTTACGCAGCGCAGGTTCCGGGTCCCGGGTGGCTAAAAAGTCCGTACGTATGGTCCTGACCGGGTCCACTTCACCAGGGAATTCCTGCCCCACATACGTAACTACGGCCTGTTCAAAATCTCTTCGTAAGATCCATTCCCCGACCCGGTGGGTGACCGGACGTATTGCACCGAACCGCTGAAGTCCGAAGTAGTTGGGTACGCCGTCAGATGCGGTCCCGGTCAGGGTCTGCACCTGCCGGGCAAGATCAGGGGATTGAGTGTCCCGTATTACCAGATCAAACCTGTTCCCCAGCAGCTGGCCTAAGGACAATGCTTCATTGGATTGCCGGACCGGCTCTAAGGTGATGTCCTTGAGATGAATTGCTGCAACCTGCTCTGCAGTCACATTATAGATCGAGATCCACTGGCGGGTGATCGCATGCCTGTCTTTTGTCCCCGCCCAGCCGATACGGCGGTGACTGATGCCGAGCCGTTTTGCGATCTCCTTGACTGCATGCTGGAGTTCCCAGTTCTTTTTTATGAGCAGGCAGATGAGATACGGACCGGCAGTGCCGCCTTTTTCAGGAAGCGGGATCTCTTCGACAAGGAAATCTTCCGGAGATGATCTAAGCCTGCCACCGATTCCTTCGGCATCGCTCGCGTAATAGCGCATGCCGAGCTCGCGTTCGAGTGGATACGTGCTCGGTTTCATAACAGAGTGAGCGTGCCGGTGATCTTATCAAGGTCTTCAGTCTTGGCCGGCCCAAGCCCGAGCGCTGTGATCGTGCCGGGCGGGATCTCGGTCATGCCTGCGTCCTGGATGAGGGAGTGGGAGATACCTGCACGTTCCGCGATAACTCTGAGTTCATGCAATGTTCTTTCGTCATTGGCCTTGAGCACAACTTTCTTCTGCCCTTCTGCGAGCCATGCTTTTGCCAGTGCCTTGTCCGCTCCATTGTACGCACCGATGGATGCATGCGCAGCCTGGGCGCACCGTTTGCCGCAGCTCATCCTGACATCGTTTCTTATGATGAGGCATTGTTTGTACTTGAACACGGGCTCGGCAGACATTGTTCTGAATTATTGGTTGTGGAATGTCAAATAGGTATAGATGGATAAATTTCCGTCATTTGTTTTAAAAAAAATCCCTAAAAGTTTTGGCGGTTCACAGAAAATACGGATTTTTTTTTGGCGGGCGAGAAAAATCTGGAAACTTTTTTTTCGGCAAAATTTCTACACACTTCGCCGCAAAACAGAATTATTCCTAACCTCTTAAAAAACCGGACAAAACCTCTAAAAACTCTGAATTTTCCGACGTGAACGCAATAAACGGTCACCAAGGGCATTTGCAGACAGTTTCTCTTAAAAAACCACCTGAAATATGCGTCAAAAAAAGTTATCAACAGAACGCCGTTAAATTGCAGGATAAAATCGCGATTAAACAGGTTGTTTTGGAGAAATAACCCTTTAAAACAGTTATTTTTTTAGCGGTGGACACAGTTTCAAAAAAACCGGGAAACTGGATAGGGAAATCTGTAATCGGAGCCCGAATTGAACCCGGAATACCTCATGTACCGGGCATCGGGATCACCTCTCACAATACCTGGATTTCGGAGGTGTCTGACATACTACGGACCCCCTGTTCATGCAAATACTCCTGGAGTTTTACAATCAAACAGGGGTCTGTTTTCACCCAAACGGGGCCCATTTTGGAGAGATACAGAAATTAAAGCCCGCAAAACGCCCGTATTAGGGGTTTTTGCGATAGGAGTTAACTCCTTTTTTTGAGGGAGGATTGGGCTATATTGGGGGGGGTCATTTGATGTTTTGGCGTGGATTTTTTTAAGGGTTGCCGGGAGAATTATTCGTGGAAAATCTCCCCGCTCATTTTTTTATAAAATAAAATTCCAGTGAAAAAAGAATTCACTACATACTGTTCCTGAACCGGAACTCCGGCGCTTTACGGTACTGCTCGAAATAATTCCCAATGAGATCATTTTTTGTTCTTTAAACTGGTGCGGGAGAACCGTTTTCTCCACGCCATGAAAAGAAAACTGCAACTCCTTTCCGTCCCATGACTTATTAGCGTGATAGAGCAACCGCTTCACACAATTCCCGGACTGGCCGATGTAGCAGATCTCCTGCGAACCGGCATCGCCCAGGAGATACGGGCCCGTGCCTGCAGGAGCGGTTATAGTTTTTTCCGGTGCAAACATTTCATAACCGCTCCATAAAAGCCCCATCCAGCCGGGTTGTCCGGGCGTTCCGGTCGCAGACAGCGGCAGATGGCTAAGGCTGCCGGTCGGGTTATCCTTCTGGCCTGCCTCCAGTTTCCCGCCGCGTAAGTTCTCTTTCCGGTTGGTGGACTTCCTGTATCGCGGGTGGAACCGGCCGAAGTTGCAGAGCGTGGATTCCCCGCGTTCCTGCTGGTACCGGTACAGGAGATAACTCTCCATCCCCCCGTCTGCCGTTTATGGAGGCATCAAGCGGGGTGGCAGAACACTCGTACTCGAATCCATCGGCATCCTGCCAAACCCGGAGCGAGGAGGTGACATGTGTGATTAGGGATTGGTTGGGGATCCGGAGCGATCTCATGTGCCGGAAGATATCTGAAAAACTGCACGTTATTGGCAGATACTATCCCAATGCCACTACCCGGCGATATTCTTTAAAGAAACGATACTAAAAAAGGGAAAAATAATTATCCGTAAAAACACTTTAGAAGCGGGGCTTCCGGTGTTTCGGGAGGCAGTCTCTGCAGTAGACGGGCCTGCCCTCAGTTGGCTTGAACGGGACTTCGCATTCTTTTCCGCAGTCTGAACAGACTACTTTTGTCATTTCACGGGGGCCGAAGTCACGAGGACCGCGGTTTCCACCAAAACTTGATTCTCCATACATAATGTTTACTCAAACAGTCTTATTGATAAGCTGCGCTTTTTATTGGTGTTAAGAGGATAAGAAGATGTGGGTGGGGATTTGACGCGTCAACCGGGGCTTTGGCACGAGACCGCGTGGGGTTGCCCCTTGGGTTTGCCAGTTGCCTTTGGTTATACGGAATAGGGCAGGGGATGGGAAAATGGTGGTGGGGATTTAAGGTTTGAAAAAGCAATTCCAATTCATACTATAGGGAGGTGCCAAAAAATGAAAGGAGAATTTGTAGAGATTACCAGTAAATTCCCCGGGTGGTTGGACCTGTTAAAAAAGTCTACCGCTTTTTCAAGAGACCAGTTTCAAAATGTACCTAACCGGGGAATTTATGTGTATTACGACAAGAAAGACCAGCCATTGTATGTCGGCCGATCAGATCGGATGCGAACACGCTTACTTGAACACGGCCGTCAAAGTTCAGGACATAATTCAGCCACCTTCGCGTTCATTCTGGCAAAAGAAAAACTGAAAAACCCTGTGGCTGGAAACAAGAAATCCCGTAAGGATCTTCAGTTGGATTCAGAATTCTCACAAAAATATGATGAAGCGAAAGATGAAGTAGCAAAAATGCGGGTGAGGGTTATAGAAATAATCAATCCGGTAGAGCAGGCCCTGTTCGAAATCTATGCGGCTCTTGAACTGGAAACTCCGTATAATGTCTGGGAGAATCATTGATTACGGTTATCAATTCTTAAAATTTTTTTGGAGATAATTCGTTTATTGACTGTTCCTGAACTGATTATCCGTGCTTTATGATATAGATCAAAAAAATTTATTTTGAGATCATTTTCCCGTTCCTTGAGCTGATGTGGCAGGATCGTTTTTTTAAATACCCTCCATATCGCTCATATATCAGGAGTACCAATATTCCATCAGGAACATGAGGAGTACATCTGATATGCTGGATACATTGCGCAGCATGAGGCACGAGCTTGCGGAGCAGTATCATGTCAGGAGCATCGGTGTCTTCGGTTCATATTCAAAAAAACACCAGACGAACAAAAGTGATCTCGACCTGGTGGTGGAATTCGATCAGCCTATAGGCATGATGGCATTTGTGCACCTGAAAAACCTGATTGCTGATCGCCTTAAGATAGAGGTCGATCTCGTTACTCCTGAGGGTCTTCATCCCCTGATCCGCGATCAGGTCATGCACGAGGTTGTGTATGTCTGAAAAGCGATCCTCTTTTCTTCTTGTGTATGATATTTATCAGTCCATTGAAAAGATCGAGAATTTTACCCAGGGTATTTCCTTTGATCAGCTAATGGCTGACGAACGGACAAAGGATGCAATTCTTCGCAATCTTCAGGTAATTGGAGAAGCATCTAAAAACCTTCCTGAATCCCTGATAGCAGACTATCCGGAAGTGGACTGGAGCGGGCTTGCCGGGGTACGGGATATTGTCACTCACTGGTATTTCCGTGTGGACTGGCATTTACTCTGGACCAGTATTCATGAAGAATTACCGGTTCTTAAAAAACAGATACGGAAACTGAAAGAGGAGCAGAGATAAACAAGGCCTCGTTCCTGCCAGTACCGGTAAAGGAGATAACACTTCATTTTCCGTCCAGCGGTTATCGAAGCATCGAGCGGGGCAGCAGAGCACTCGAATCATTTTTGCATCCTGCCCGTCCCGGAGCG
This sequence comes from Methanoregula sp., assembly GCA_030651815.1. GTDB lineage: Archaea > Halobacteriota > Methanomicrobia > Methanomicrobiales > Methanospirillaceae > Methanoregula. The sequence continues at coordinate 1,582 of JAUSBW010000253.1, read as the reverse complement.
AGGGGGTGGGAGTGTGGGGATCATTCCATGGCATCAGGTCTGTGCAAAAATCGCACACATTACGACAGCTCGAACGAAAAAATCTGATGGAAAACTCCTGTGTTTGGATGTGATGTTGACCCACATGTTTAAGTCAGACGGTTTGTATATGGATGTACAGATGGATGCACTCGCACTCCTCCGGCAAGCCACACCGGAACTGAAAAGAACGGATTATCGGCGTTTCTCAGGTAGTGACCCGGATAAAAAAAGGGAAACGGGGCCCGTATAGGGCGTATTTCCCCCCGTGGACATGGCCCCCCTGCGCCGGGACAAAACCCTCTTCTCCAAATCCAGCCCAACCACCCGCACCCCCGCCCGCACTATCGAACCTTCATGAGCAATCTCCTTTCGCAGGTCTCCTCACAGGATAAATTACCATGGAAGAGCTTTTTTTTTCAAAAAAAAATTACTGCGTTGTCGGCACAGGCGTTATTACCGGCGGCAGCACGAAAGGACCGATAAACTCCGGACGCACCGATGGGGGGGTTCCGTAAATGAAGATTCCCAGGTGATAGTACTTCTTTGCATCGGGCGGTACCGGTATTTCTGATTCATAGTCATGCCAGCTCGCAATAAAAGTCTCGCGGGTGATATTGAGCCGTGAGCCGAGAAGATACGGATCTTCGAGATACACATCCCGGTCATCTAACCCGTAGACAACCATGTAGTGCCCGGTATCCCAGCTGTTTTCCCAGGTACCGTCCGGGGCCCTGAAACGTTGCGCGTCAATGATAACCGGAACGCCTTTACGGAGAGACGCTTCAAGGTCGTTTACGGTAAGGTTCTCTTTCCACTCGGCATCGAACCCCTCCTGTTTTGCAACCCGTACTATGTCCCAGGGGTATGTCCCGTGAGTCGGCGTAGTGTTCAGCATCACCCGCAGGTCTGACTCATATGAGTCCTTCCCGTAATAGTTCATGACCGCCTGGAACGCTGATGCACCACAGGAATAGAACTCCGCCTGCCGGACATCCGGCACGCCCGTGAGCATGACCGACCCGGTCCCGGCAGGTATCATCGTGACAACCGGCGGGGTCTCTTGTTCGGCCAGGGAAGAGGGGGCTGTGCCTGTACAGCCTGCGGTAAGGAGAGTGCACATGAGGGTACACAACAGCAAGGGAATTATTGATCGACAGGCTGTATAGTTCATGGTAAAAACAAGCATCACGAATAAATAAAAACCTGACGATATCACGCGGTTCGCTCCGGCACACCCGTGTTCCCGGCCGGCACCGGGAAGAATTCTTAAACGGTTGTGTACCAGAGTTTTTGTCCTGGAATACATTGTCAACCGGGATTATTTTTAAAAAATTGATACAGAAAAACCCCGCACCCAGCCGCTCCCGTATCCCGCCCATCCCCATAGCATGCAGTTACAAAAAATAATGCTCCCCTCAGTCGAGGTCGTTGCACAGACCTTTTCAATTCTACATTTGTGTTAATTGTCCTCCAAAATATCGTTGAAAATTCATCAGAACACATACCGTTTTTTGCAAATTCTACTATTGGGTTAATTTTTTCGAACTGTGCAACAGCCTCA
>JAUSBW010000252.1 GCA_030651815.1 Methanoregula sp. | reverse complement strand
TACTTCATCATCAGGAAGGCAAACTTTTACTTGCAGTGTGACTATAATTTCCATTTGGGGTGGTCTCCTTTTTGTTTTGAACTAACAATGAGATCATCCCAAAGATGATTATCTTAGCCGATCATTGGACACAACCAATTTTTTTGCATTATTACTTCGACCAGCATGTTCAAATACCGTCGTAAATTCATCCCAGTAAATAACAATACCAATAATTGATTTATCTTTAGACTGGAGCTCTTTTAATACATTTTCATAATATCCAACTGAGTCAATGTGATACGGTTGAGGCAAATGCCATTGGGTAAAGAGATCTTTGATAATCGAAAGAGAAGAAGGATCTCTATCCGATAAAGCTGCCATCAATTCTTCAAGTGATCCAAATTGTCCCGTTTTTTCAAGGTTGGAATTTAATGAAAGACAAACCGATGATTCTCCATTCTCACATTGAGTTTTTAACCAATTATGGTATAAATCAAATTCCGATTTTTCAGATATTTTATCAAATAATCCATATTTTTTTAATGCTTCTTCTAATGCAATTTGTAATCGAAAATCGAATGTTCTCTCATCATAAATTTCATTTGAGTCCTTTCCGCTGAGGATTACTGGAAAATATTTTTTATCCTCTCTAAATTGAGCCAATGTGTGACCGGGGATATCGGCATCTCGTTTGATATTTTCAATAATCGGTTCAATTGTTTGAATATCATCCCAGAGTAAATGACTAATTACCGCAAGTGTATGGGATTTTCCAACACCATATTTTCCGGATAAAATAATACTTTTTTTCTTAAAATTTTCACTTTTAAAAAGAAAGTCAATACTATTCAGTATTTCTTTAAACGATTTTGTAAAAATGTATTTTTTCCATATATCAGAATTATCCAAGTCGTCTTCAACACTAAAAACATCCTTAAAAAACTTATTTAAAGAAACGAATGATGAATAACGTTTTTTTGACATGGGAACACGTTCAATTTTGACGTGGTGCAGTTTAAAGGTTTTTATTTTAACGTGGTGAAATAGAATAATAATATTAAAAAAAATTGAAAAAACGATATCTCATTTATAATCTGATATCACTAAAAAAAATAGATTTTAAGTCATATTCGCTTTCACGACATCAAGAGAATTCTTTTCGTTAGATAATATTATGTTGTCAAGGTTACCGGAAAACTCGGTATATAAAAAATCTGGATATTGAGAGGCAAGTCGGATTAATACCGCCTTTAAGGCATTATATTCTATACCAAAAACCCAATATGGAGTGGAATCTTTTGTAGTAATCAATTCACTAACAACTAATCCTTTTCTCTTTTGCTTTTCCGCATATCGAAATATCGAATAAAGAATGACCAAATCCGGAATATTACCGATTTGTCCTTTTTTATAGAATTTTTTATGATCGATTTCTATAGGTCGACCCATTCCCATTTCAAAACCGATTGGGGATTGTTCAAATAAATTACATAATGCGTTAATTGCATTTACATCAGTTCGATTAGGCTCATCGACGCCCCTAAATTGCGAAAGGCATTGTATTAAATCATCTTTTTTGTATTCTCCCTTTTGTACTTCTAATTGATACCACCTTATTAATGGCGAGTTTCCTTCGTAACCAAGATTGTACCAAATTACCGACCATATAAACATATCATTTGGTTTATTATTTTTAATGAACAACTTTCCCAATTCTGATGAAGTTTTTGAAGATTTTTGTAAAAATTCAGAATCACTAAGCCATTTTTTTATACTTTGAACTTTTTTATTACCGAGGCCCTGTTTATTGTTCTGCTCGTCCCAATCCCAATCATCACCTTTTTGCAAATATTGAATTAGCCATTCTTTCCGTAGACCAAATGTAGAATATCTATCCATACTACCTGTTTCTTTCACAAAGTTTCCTCCTGAACTATCTCTCAATGATAATGCAACCCAACATCCTTTTTCTACAAAATTTATGCAATTCAAACAATGTGTACACTTTTTTTCATTGATGATGCTTTTGTTTTCTATTTTTAAGGCATCATATGCACATACTGCCTCACACGCCCCACATTTGATACAATATCCAGCCTTATTTGCAATTCGCATTACAGGAAATAACACATCATTGTTAATTTCACCTTGAATTTTATAGGTTTCAAAATTTTTTTGTTTTGAATGTGTGATTGAATAAATTTTATTTTTATATTCAAAATTTCCTTGATTATCCGAATAAACAATTGGTCGAAATGCTTTAAGCCAAAAAATAAAATTACTTGTGGGATTGGAAAGTTTTATTGTAATTTCATCTTTAGTCGAAGTAACAGTCACTTTATTTAATTCGACATTAAGATATTTCCCACCGGATCGTTTTTTCCATTCTCCATCATTAATAAATTTTTCAACATCCTCTACCCCGTGTATCAATGCTGCATTAAGTAGTTGAGAGAGGTATGGAGAAGTAAACTCATCAAGTTTACATGATGAAACATAGTCCCCCCACCCAGAAGTGTATGGGCATATAACACATCCAACTCGAGTGTATCCCTGCCTGTAACTTGGGTTTAATGGGAGGTTTTGTGAGAGGATGTAAAGAAAGATCTCAAGTGAAGACCAATACAATACAGGTCTCACATTGATTTGGCAGATATCTTTTGGCCCTTCGTGAATTGGTAGATAAGTACTCCTTTTAGGACTCTCTTCTGCACGGGAACCTTCGAAGGTTAACACCTTTGGCGTATTATTTTTTAGATATTTACGAATGGTTTTGATATATGGTGTTGTTTTGAAAACGGTATGGCACCAACGAAGTGTTCGGCTTGGAGGGCCAAATTTAGACCAGTAATAGAGAGGTTCAAATTCATACTCAGCTTTCAAAAATTTTATCGAAGGATTTTCATGGATAAAGCGGTTTATTGTACGATATGTGTCGGGAGATTCCATTTTTGTATCAGCAAAAATTACAATAAATGTATTGTTGTCAAGAGCCCGATTTGCAAGATCTGCTACTACAATTGAGTCTTTCCCACCACTGTACGATACAGTAACCAAATCAATAGTATTTCGATATTTTTCAACCGTTGATCGAATGAAATCTATTGAATCGTGGGAATAGAAAATAATTTTATCTCGATTTCGCTCGATAATTAATTTAATATCCATATGTTCGAGGATACGTTCATTTGTAAAAATTTCAAGTTTAATTTTTTCAAAATAACCACCACCTTTTGAAGTCGCTATTTTTTTTCCCTTATAATAATAATTCCTACCAGCCACCCATAAAATTGGCTCATCGCTTTTTGGATATGTAAAACCCAATTCTGGAAAACCGATTAAGTCAAGTTCTTCATAAAAAACCGGACGAACGGGAAGGTTCACATCACCTTCTTCAGTTGTTAATTGGAAAGGTTCAGCATATCGTGTCCCTTTTCATTTGGATGATTCCGGCTCAGCATATCGTGTCCCTCAAATGGCAATTTTAGGTTCAGCAAATCGTGACCTTTTTTTAATCATTCACGATAAAAAATCTGTTCATCC
>JAUSBW010000016.1 GCA_030651815.1 Methanoregula sp. | reverse complement strand
AGTCAGATGGAAAACTGCCGAAGAACGGATGAGAGCAGTCCTCTCACTCACGGACAAAGGATACAAGGCTCAACCACTGGCAAGAATCTATATCCCGAAATCCAATTCCGGCAAAATGCGACCGTTGTCCATCCCAACGTTCTATGACAGAGCAATGCAGGCACTTTACGTTCTGGCTCTTCAACCGTGGGCAGAAACAACGGCTGACATAACGTCGCTTGGGTTCAGGCTCAAGAGATGCGCACAGGATGCAGCCGCGTATCTTTTCATATGCCTGAGTAAGGATAATTCCGCCTCATACGTTCTGGAAGGAGATATCCGTGGTTGTTTTGACAACATCCCGCATGAATGGCTCCTTGAGAACATCCCTATGGACAAGAAAGTCCTTGCGGAATTTCTCAAAGCCGGCTATCTCTATGAAGGAGTGTATCACAGCACAATCATGGGAACAGCCCAAGGTGGCATCATCTCTCCTATACTGGCGAATCTGACTCTTGACGGGATGAAAACTCTCCTGACGAATCAGTTCAAGAACAAAAAGGTGAACCTTGTCCGGTATGCTGACGATTGGGTGATTACCGCAGAATCACGGGAAGTTGCAGAACAAGTAAAAGCCGCTGTTGAAGGGTTCCTCGCAGAACGAGGGCTCTCACTTTCGGAAGAGAAAACTAAAATCGTCCATATCGACGAAGGATTTGATTTCCTGTCCTGGAACTTCCGGAAATACAGCGGAAAACTTCTGATAAAACCATCGAAAAAGGCGGTGTCAACCATAACCCGCAAAATTAGCGATATCATCAGTCGTTCAAAGAGCGCGAGCCAGAAAGTCCTGATAGACAAACTGAACCCGGTAATCCGGGGCTGGTCTCTCTACCATTGCAATGTTGTATCCGCTAAAACATTTAGCAGTCTGGATCACGCTGTGTGGGAACTCCTCTGGCAATGGGCTAAAAGACGGCACCCGGATAAAGGGCACCGATGGATCGCTCAAAGGTACTGGCATTCAGTCGATAACTCGAACTGGATGTTCACAACCTTTGCATCCACCCTTATACGATTCTCTGATACGAAAATCAGAAGACATGTTCTGGTTCAACTGAAAAGAAATCCCTTTCTCGACCGAGAATACTTCAGCGAAAGACATGGTGATTCTGTGACCAGCCGACCTTCGGCAGTAAAAATCAACCATTTTTTAATTATATAGTACATACCTATATAACTTAGTACGACTAAATTGTTATTGGGCTTATGTCGCTGATAGAAGGCACAAATGTAACTGTAGGACATCTCGGTATAGTAGCGGGAATGTTCGATAAACTAGGGATCGGAGAATATATCGATCAAGTTATACCGAAAACACGGCATCATAATGTTTCCCACGGCACCGCAGTAAAAGCCTTGACCCTAAATGGACTTGGATTCACTGAACGCCGACTTTATGTCATGCCCGAATTTTTTGAGGATATAGCAGTTGAACGATTGCTCGGAGAGGGCATAAAACCAGAGCATCTGAACGAATATCTGTTTGGAGAGGCACTTGACGCCATGGCTGCGTATGGACCCACTCGACTATTCACAGGCATCGTCACCAACATGATGAAAAAGATGCCACTCGGCACTTTGCGTCTCCATCATGATACCACATCAATCAGCGTCACCGGAGAATATGATTCAGACTTCCACACACGGATGATACGAATAGTGCGTGGGCACTCTAAAGATCTTCGAAACGATCTCAAACAGTTCATAATCTCCCTGGTAACAACCCAGCACGGAATTCCTGTGTTCATGGAACCACTGTCGGGAAACGTATCAGATAAAAAGAGCCTTCTTCAGTCAATCCAAGCGGTCAGAGCGAACCTGATTACGGATGATATCATTTACCATATGGCAGATTCTGCATTTTATACTAATCACAATATCTCAACCCTCGGTCAACACTGCTTTTGGATCAGTCATGTACCGGAGACAATAAAAGAAGCAAAAATCCTCTGTAAACAGGACGTCTACTGGACACCATGTACTGATACCCGGTACACTTATTTTGCACATGCGAGTTCATACGGCAATATTGATCAGACGTGGATCATGTTTCATTCGATAGAGCAACAGAAAAATCGCGAAGAAAAGTTCGCAAAAAAGGTTAAAAGTCATCATAAAAAAGACCGGACTGCCCTGAAAAAAATGCATGTAAAGGGATTTGCATGTGAAGCGGATGCACTGGCGATTACTCAACGCTGGCTGGAGAAACATCCACGCTATGTCATTCAGGATCTGGTCATCACAAAAGGAAAGCAGAAAATATTACCAAAAAGAGGACGTCCGAGTCCGGACGAGCCCGTTAAGATAGTGTACAAGGTTTCATGTAAACTGGAGATAAATTCTGAATTTGTTGCCAGAGAGAAAGAATTGCTCGGCAGATTCATCCTTGCAAGTAATGACACGAATATCAATCATGAAGTGATGCTCGAGTACTATAAAGAGCAGATGACCGTAGAACGGGGATTCAGGTTTATTAAAGACCAGAGCTTTCATGTGTCCGAGGTATATCTTAAAAATGAATCTCGAATCGCGGCACTGTCAATGCTGATGGTGCTATGTCTGCTGGTGTATTCTGTTGCTGAATGGCAATTCCGACAGGTTCTCAAAGAACAAAATGCATTCGTTCGAAATCAGAAGAATCGTCCGACTAACAAACCTACTATGAAACGTGTTTTCTTCTTCTTCCGCAGAGTGAGACAGATTCACGAAATTATTGACGGTAAAACTGTTTGCACTTTGCTGAACTTTGGAGTGGAATCACAGGATATCGTCAATCTTCTCGGTGCGCCCTTCAATAAATACTATAATTGAAAAAAGATCTGCCGAATGTCGGAAATATTACACATCCATATCCTTCTTTATAAAAAGGATGAGCCTTCGAATGAAATATATCATTGAAATCACTCAAATTATTATGAACAGGAAAGCCCTTTTTTTTTAAAGTGGTGTTTAACAAGTTCATCAAAAAAAATAAGATCATTCGGTCCTTCGCAGACGATGCATTTCAAGGTTAAATCCCCCGAAGATCAATACCAATTTCTTCAAGTTCTTCCTTTGCTTCAATTCCTGATAAACACTCAATATCTTGATTTTGAAAATCTAATCGGGTATGCATTCGAACAATCTGAAGTTCATCTAGTTGATTGTTCCATTCTGCCACTTTTAAAAGACTTTTTATAAAATCTAGGCTGTGTGTCGAAATGAAAAATTGGGAATTTTTTGAATTATTTAAGATAGCTTCCGATAGAATGAATAAAAATCCAGGATGTAGTGAACTTTCTGGTTCTTCAAGAATAATAATTCCATTGTCAAGGAGATTATTCATCATTGTTAATTTTAATAATGAATTAAATCCATCCCCCATAGACGAAATGGGTAATGGATTTTTTTGATCACGAATGAATATTTGAAGCCCGGTATCGGTCTTTCGAACATCTTGGAAATATTTAATTTTCTCTCTTAAATTCTCTATCGTCTCATTAATTTTATTGTTGTCAATAACAAGATCATGAAGATAACTTATTTCTGAGGGAGTATTTGAATTTCTTAAGCAGGTAATTAAATTTTTATGAGTTTTTTCGGATGTATTTAACACTTGGACAAGTTTCGTTCGGTTTACTCTTGTACCGAGTAATTCCATATAAAAACGTCGATTAATATTATCATACGCGGTCCGATTTTTATCAGCGTTCGATCCAAATGGCCCGTAAATTGGTAAGTTATAAAAATAGACATAGATGTATTCGATTTTATCATTACAATATCCCGTTAATACCATTTTTTTCATTCTAAAAAGTTCAAAAATTAAATTATCTCTTAAATATGTCATATAATTGATAAATGACATTTGAAGGACGTCATCTGTTTCTTGATATTGCTGCTTGAACGAATTATCTAGATATTCATCGGAATAATCGTGCCCTATGAAATCATTAATGGTAATCTGTCTTAATGAAGTTTGAGTATTTTTTTTAGGGATGAAAAGGTAGCTTTCTTTTATTTCTGATATTGTTGATGCCTTTTCGAGGAATGTACTTACTTGAGTCTGAAGAAAATTTTGAATTATTTTTCCCGTTTCACCATCCGGATAACCCTCTTTAAAGGTCTCAAAAATAATCTGATTTGTTTTATCTGGATTATTACTTTCAATTTTGATTTGTTTAGAATTGTTAAAAAAAAGGAAGTCTGGATCATATTTTTTTGATGCTATTAAAAATGACCAGATATTTGCACCACCCTCATCAGTAAAACCATTCTTTCCAGAAAGATTCATTGCTATTGCTTCAAGAATCGAAGATTTTCCACAATTGTTTGGACCTACGAATATATTTATTGATTTGGGTAAAAGTTCAATATTTTTAATTGCACGATAGTTGTTGATAGATATAAAATCAATATTTTTCATGTAACAATCCCTTCCCCAATAATAGATTATTTTTGTGTTTTCTTATCAAAGATAATAAGATTGTCTATTCTTTATATTGTATGGGTATAAGTCATCTTACTATTTTTTAATATCGGGACCAAATTTTTATCGAACAAAAACAAAAATAGGTTAGAATAATTGGTTCTTCTCCCAAATTAGGATGGTCTGAAATTATCCATAAGGAATGATTAGTCTCCGTTTGAGAAAATTAGGTTGCAATGAAATCCAAACGGTGTAAATATTACGACGTATTCGGACTCATTTTTTTTGTTCCAGTGATATAAATTATTCGGATAATCATCATTTATGTTTGTAATCACGGTCTTGGCAAACATAGTAAAGGGGACTGCCGCCCCAAAACCCTGGCATTGTGAGGATTCCCCCCCCCGATGGGGGTCGGCGCGACGCCTCGTCGGGTCGCACCTGGGCAAGGCAGTTTATTGGAGATGATGAAGTCCCACAACTCACAGTGGATAGATCCCCGCAGTGTATGATTTTTCCCGAACGATTTTGTGCAATCCTTTATATATTACTGAAAATCCTAAATCGGGAGAAGAGCCGAATAATTAATGCCAAAGGGCTTTGAACATTTAAGGTCTGTCACGGCTGATGCTTTCAATAAAAAAATAAAAAATATAATGACCGATTAAAAATCCGTCATAATCCGGAACTGGTCGATCTCTTCGCGGTCGAGCTGTTCAAGGAACTCGTCTGCCGCATGACCGATGTCTTTGCTCGCGGTGATGGCACGGCCGACCACGAGGATATCCGCACCCGCCTTGAGTGCATCCTTTACTACATTGACCCGGATGCCTCCTGCGGTTGCCACGAGAAGCTTGCCGCCAGCTGCTTTCTTGATCGCCGGGATGTCGCCCCATGCATGGGCCGCGTCGTCAGTATCAATTGCGCGGTGGAGTTCCACGATATCGGGCTTGACTTTCAGGCTCGCAATGACCTTGGCCGGGTTCTGCACATTGAGCATATCAACAATCGAGTAGATACCAACCTTGCGGGCTTCGGCAATTGCCTTTTCCATGGTTGATACGGGTGCAAGACCCGAGACCACGACCGCGTCTGCGGTTGCATCGGCTGCCATGCGGGCTTCGAGGTTGCCGGTGTCGAGGATCTTTAAGTCCGCGATGATGAACGCGTTGGGACGGAGCTTGCGAATCTCGGAAATGACTCCAAGGCCAAATTTCTTGATAAGCGGGGTACCCGCCTCGATGATGAGGTGGTCATTCTCAGGGAGTTCCTTTAATACCTGTGCAACCTTGCCCATGTCCACAAGGTCCATTGCTACCTGGAGATATGGTGCATCCCAGAGTCGCTGTACTTTGAATCCCATAATCGCATGGGTGGCACGATCCTTCTCGTACACGAGTGTCTTTGCGTCCGGGAATGCAGCGAGTGCACGGTTGAGTGCGAGTTTCATAGCCCCATAGTTATACCTGTAGAGGCGGTTGTAATCCTTCGCATCCGGGTGAACGAACACCGATGCGAGAATCGCAACCTTCTCAATGTCAACACCGTTAAACAGGCCTTCTTCTACACAGTCTGCAACTGCCTTTGCCACCGCTGCCTGCACAGGACCGAACATCTCGTTTACCTGTGACATATCCTTTAAGGTGACTTTCGGGATGACGAGCGTGACGGGTTTTGTGAGCAGGTTCGGGCGGACAACTGCGAGCAGCGGGGTGTGCCCGGCTGACAATTGTGAAACCGCATTTGCAAACGCTGAACCGATCGGGCCTTCCTTATCGCCCATCAGCAGATCGATGTGCGCAATCTCCGCGCCATCTCCAATAAGTGCTTCTCCGACTAAATACATGGAACTCTCCTAATCCTCTTAATATGTGACGCTGAGTGATGATAAATATATCAAATCGTGTGCTTGAAGTAAAATCTGGATCTCACTTCTTCTGGTATTTCTTGCCTGCCGAGAATGCCTTATCGATTTGCTTTCCGACCAGCCAGTAGGCCGCCTGTGCGTACACGATCGGGTCGATCTTTGCGGTATCCGGTTTCCCATCCGTTGTGCATGCCTTGTCGACATGGATCTCCACAACTTCACCGATGTGCAGCATGTGGCTCCCGCAGTCAACGGATTTGAAGAGCTTGCATTCGATATTGACCGGGCATTCCTCTGCCAAGGGGGCGGTCTTTACCTTGCCATAGAAGGACGCAAAAACCTTCGACTTGTCTTCCTGTGCGCCGGAGACGAGCCCGCAATGGTCGGTTTCGACCACTTGCTTTGCAGACGGTATGTTCAAGCTGAAAGTTTTGTTCTCCTCAATTCCCTTTGCCGTGTACCGGGTCTTGTTGATCGCGACACAGACCATGGGCGGCGCCATGCAGGCAACGGTTGCCCACGCGGCAGTCATGTAGTTTGCTTTTCCCTTCACGTTTACGCCCACGAGCAGGGCGGGCATGACACTCATGTACGGCATCGGGCCGATAGTTATTTTTTCCATGATGATTCTCCGAAATGATGTTTGGCGAGGAGGAGTTTAAGGGTATCTTTGGCGGGGGTATCAGCCGGACTCTGGTTGATTTTTTTAAACGGACTTGTCACCGTGCTCGAATACCTGCCCGCTGGAGCCCGTAGCCATTCCGGACCGGGCCACAACTCAGTTCATTATCCGCGCCGGGAACACGCTCGCAGGAACCCGTCAGACCAGAAGCTGGCCGGATGATATATGGACTGCATGCCCCCCGAGTATGACCCGGTCGCCATGCAAGGTAACCTTCACGGTTCCGCCCCGTGCTGAGCACTGGAACCCGTCAATCTCTGTTTTTTTGAGTTTTTCTCCCCAGTACGGCCCGAGACAGCAGTTGGCTGACCCGGTAACCGGATCTTACGGAACGCCGACTGAAGGCGCGAAGAACCGGGACACAAAATCAAAATGCGGGAGATCGGAGACCGCAGTTACGATGATACCCCGCGTTGGAATCGCCGCAAGTGCAGCCATATCGGGTTCAATGGTGCAGAGATCTGCCGCTGACGGGAGCTCGGGCAAGGATATCAAACCGGTTCCGCCCCACAAAAACCGGGGAGACTCCCAGTGCCTTATCAAGCTCGGGAACCGATGCCGCAGAAGTAACCGGCTCTGCGGGAAAATCAATGGTTATCCAGTCCCCGTCCTTTTGGGCAGTGAGTGTTCCTGATTGCGTCTCAAACGCGATCGCCGATCCTGGATTCTCGCGACTGGTTGTCCACAAGGTGAAGGCTGCTGCAATTGTCGCGTGACCGCAGAGATCCACTTCACGTTCAGGAGTAAACCATTTCAGGTTCCAGCTACCCGGACCGGGATGCAGGAACGCAGTCTCTGAATACTTCATCTCCCCGGCGACCTGTTGCATCCAGACAGGATCGGCCGGCCCGTCCATGATGCAGATGGCCGCGGTGTTTCCATGAAATGGGGTACCGGTAAAGGCATCTACCGGATGCAACTCATGACTCATGAAAGTGAGATGGAATTTTGAATGCTTATATCTAATCGGGCGCTGTGGAAGGGTGATTTGATAATCGGGAGATCTTCAGGTGATCAACCCGTTCCGGCATACATGGCCTTTACAACAGAACATAAGAGAACTTTTGCGAGAAATAAAAATCGTGACCGGTTTGTTATCGCAATCCGCATACTACTGGATAAAGATAATTAAGAAAATGTGGGGTTGGTGAGATTTGAACTCACGATCGACGGGTCTCTCCGACATGCATCAGTGCTCCAACGGGTCATCATCTTTTCATCAGCAGACCCATTGTTCATCATTTGCAAGCACAAGAACGCAAAGACCGCTGGAGCCCGTCGCCATTCCGGGCTAGGCCACAACCCCGTGCAATTCCGCGTACAGGATTATCCTGCCGCTGACTCAATAAATTCGCAGTATACAAACTTAAGAGTTTGGTTATCTGCGTTCGCTTTTGCTGGGGCATCCCGATCATAATCATAGTGCTGACAGTGTGACCCTCCAGAGAAAAATTGAGACTGTAATAAGGGGATTGTTTCCTGATTATCGACGGGGAATTATATGGTGCACCACTTTTTTTATTACACTGCACCACCACGAGAAGATTGCTGATGTATACGTAGTGGGTGTCCCGGATATTAAGTACGGAGAAGAGCTCTGCGCATGGGTGAAGATGAAACCTGACCAGACCATGACCGAACATGAAGTAAAAGACTTCTGCAAGGGAAATCTCGCACATTTCAAAATCCCCCGGTATGTCATGTTTGTCGATGATTCTCCCATGGGAGTCACCGGCAGGATCCAGATGTTCAGGATGCGGGAAACCTCGTTAAAGGCGCTCGGTTTACACGAAGCAGACAACATCGAAACCGCGTGATCCGGTCTGATATATTTTCTTTCATTTTTTAATAATCAGACAGCGTTCCGGATTACCATCTTTCAGGAACATCCCGGACACTATAAATACCATCCACCCGGATTTCGTCATATCACACTATCAGGGTTTTTTAACAAAGTGATCCTACAAAAATATCCAGCCCAAACGGTGCAATGATGGCAGAGAATCCAGCACAGCAAACACAGGAAATCATCGGGGAAACATCCCGCTATGACCGGATAAAAAGCCGTGTCAATACGATCCTCAACACATACCCAAACGAGGAACGGACGGCACTGGGAGTGAAGTATTTCCTTGCCATCTTTATTCTGGCCAACACAATCGCAGTGGTCATCTCCACGATAACAGATCTCCCGCTCTCGCTTTGCAGCCAGCTCTTTACGATCATTTCGGTCTGTCTTTTAATTTTTGCAATCGAGTATATCCTTCGGCTCTGGTCTTGTACGCAGAACCCCACCTTCATAGGCAGGGTAAAAGATCGCCTGCGTTATGCCACAGGAATCTACATGATAATCGATCTCATATCGATCATCCCCATCCTCTTCCCTTTTGTATTCCCAAAGGACTATGCTATGCTCCACATCTTCCGGCTCCTCTCGATCTTCAAGCTGGTGCGCTACACCCGCCATTCTGATGCACTGCAACTCCTGCAACGTGTCGTTTTCAAGAAGCGGGAGATCATCTCATTTCTCGTAATTTTCCTGGTCTTTGAGATACTGTTCTCCTCGACGATTATGTACCTTGTCGAGAACGCTGCCCAGCCGGACAAGTTTTCCAGCATTCCGGCGGCCATGTGGTGGGCAGCGATGACGGTTACTACTGTGGGGTACGGTGACATCTATCCCATCACACCTTTAGGTCAGACCATCACCGGCATGGTAACGATTGGAGGCGTCTTACTCCTGGCACTTCCCTCTGCAATTCTCGCTGCCGGGTTTATGGAAGAACGACAGAAAGAGCAGATACGTTATAATCATTACGGGACTGAAGCAGGGATTTCGCTGCTTGAGCGGGTAGGAACCTTAAAAGAGCGCGGGCTGATCACGGAAGAGGAGTTTGAAGAATATAAGGCCCTCATCCTGCCACGGGTACGTGAGCACGAGGAAGAAGGGGAAAATAAAAAATGATGATTCCTTACAGCACGCCAAACCATGCTACATAAGATATACTGATCATGATGATCAGGATGACAATGAGAATCTTATACACGCATTTGTGGCAGATGCCACCGACTGATGCCTTGTGATCAGGATCATGGGATGATGAGCAGAGTTTACATGTGTGTCCGGTATGATCAGGATGTTCGAACTGCTGGTGATGAGTCATATCGTCCACATTGATCGTGCGAGGGAAAAAACATGCCGAAATAACAGGTATTATCAGGCTGGGTCACAACTAGAAAATGACGTGGTTGCTTATAAAGTCCAGAAGAAAATATCCACAATTTGAGGTTATTTTATTGTGTTCATGAGGTTATGACCCAGCCTGTTATCCTGATTGTGGATCTTTACCTCTGGATAATAATCCTGATAAACCACGGAATCAAACGACTACACAAAGAATCCGTAAATCCGGTTGGATAATCATTGGTTTAATATTCTTTGTTGTAGAGGAAGGAAGTAAAAAAATGATACTCAAAGATTTCCTTGTCCGTGCAGGAACAGAAAAAAACTTAATGGAGTTAATTCTCTTTTTGGGCAAACAGGCTCAGCAGGTGAAGAAAGGATTTTTCTGTTCGATCAGGAAAACCCCGGCAGATGAACAGACTAAAAATATGTACGGCGAAGAGCAGATGGCTCTCGATATGTACGCAGACAATGTGTTCATTTCAGGATTGCAGCAGGCCCGGCTTGTCCGGTATATCGCAACTGAAGAACAGCATAAGATCATTGAAGTGGAGAATCCAAAGAACAATTTCGGGATTGTGATCGATCCTCTTGATGGATCGTCCCTCATTGATGTAAACCTCTGCACGGGTTCCATCATCGGCATCTATCCCGGTCACGTCCTTGAAAAGGGCGCGACAATGATTGCTGCCATGTATATCCTGTACGGCCCCCTGACCACCCTGACATTTACCACAGGTGAGGGTGTACATGAATTCGCACTGGATGAAACCGGTGAATTTTTCTTACGACACCAGGATCTAAAAATTCCGGAAGGAAAGATATACGCACCTGGTGCCCTGAGGCGGGATTACTTCCCTGCTCACGCACGGTGGATTGAGACACTCGAACACTCAGGATATAAACTCCGGTTCAGTGGCTGTTTTGTTGCCGATGTCCACCAGATCCTCCATAAGGGGGGTGTATTCACCTATCCCGGCTTTAAGGGAAGGGAAAAGGGAAAACTAAGATTGTTATATGAAGCAAACCCCATAGGAAAGATCATCCATGAAGCCGGAGGGGCAATCAGCAATGGGCGAGTCGACATTCTGACTATCAAACCGGAAGGGATCGATGATGTCACACCCATCTATGTTGGTGGCAAAGAAGAGATCCGGCTGATTGAAAAGTTTATGCTTGATGAGTGCTGAAACAGGATTGAAGTTCTATGCTGAAGAATAATTTTGGTCCAATCCCCGGTTCAACAATACTGGGGAGCATTTCCGGAAAGAAAACAATTATTATGGCTGCAAATATCCGGATTGCCACGGTCGCACAGGGAATTTTCCGGGCCGCAAAAGATACCGATTCTGCGGTATTTATGGAACTTGCGAGGTCTGAATGCGACTTAAATGGCGGGTATACCGGGTTCACGCCACAGGTATTCTCAGAAAAGATGAACGAAGCTGCAAAGGCGGCAGAATTTGATATCTGGGCTCTTCACGCAGATCATATCTCGATAAAGACGGGCAATCCGTCGGAGATTGAGGGGACAAAACAGTTGATCGATGCCCAGATTGCTGCCGGGTATACGTCCTTTGCCATTGATGCCTCCCATCTCTTTAATTTTGAAGGAAAAAATGTCCGGGAAGAACTGGAAAAGAATATCCTCGCTACTACGGATCTCGCCCTTTACATCAAAAACCGGATGAAGGGAAAGGATTTCGGTCTCGAAGTGGAGGTGGGAGAGATCGGCAGGAAAGACGGGCACGGGCTGATCCTGACAAAGCCTGAAGAAGCGGTTGAATTCATCAAAGCCCTGCAGGAAAACGGAGTATATCCCCAGGTGCTTGCCATTGCCAACGGTAGCACGCATGGGCATGTGTACGATGGGGCAGGAAATATCGTAGAACAGCTCTCCATCGATATCTCCCAAACCCGGGCGGTTGCAAAAGCATTGCGGGATAATCACCTGCATGTCGGTATTGCCCAGCACGGGATCACCGGCACTCCCCGTGATCTCATCAACCAGCATTTCCCGAAAGGAGATATCATAAAAGGAAATGTCGGTACCTTCTGGCAGGATGTAGTTTTCAATATCTTAAAAGTGTATGAACCCGCTCTCTACAAGGCGATTCATGAATGGACGCTTCAGAAATACGTTCCCTTAAATCCCGGGAAGAAAGAAAAACAGGTATTTGACGGCAACTGCAAATTCGCCATAAAGGAATTTTTCAAAGAGATCTATTCCGTAGAAGAAGATACCGGACAGGCAATCCGGGCAATGGCCTATGCGGAAAGTCTCGTCTTTTTCAAAGCGTTCAGTTCGTATGGATCAGCATCTCTTGTCAGAAAGGCCATGAACAAATAATCAGCGTCATTTTTTTAGATAGCAGAGAGATTCTATACAGTGATCTCTCATGCCAAAAACTACGATTTCCGTCATTAAAGCGGATGTGGGAAGTTTTCCCGGACACTCCCGCACACACCCGAAACTTTTGGAAAAAGCGGCAAAGATGTTAAAGGAGCAGAGCGGCAAGCTCCTCATTGATTCATTTGTCACCCACTGTGGCGATGACATCGAGTTGATCATGACACATGCCCATGGTGTGGATAATGAGAACGTCCACAGGCTGGCGTGGGACGTTTTTATGGAATGTACGAAAATTGCAAAGAGTATGAAGCTCTACGGGGCAGGTCAGGACATGCTCTCCAATGCATTCTCAGGAAATGTCAGGGGCCTCGGACCCGGCATTGCAGAGATGGAGTTTGAAGAGCGGGGATCTGATCCTGTTCTCATATTCATGGCCGATAAAACCGAACCCGGTGCATGGAACTTCTTTCTCTACAAAATCTTTGCTGATCCCTTCAACACGTCCGGCCTTGTCATTGATCCCACTATGCACGAAGGCTTCATCTTTGAAGTCCACGATGTCATCCAGAAGCGCCGCATCCGGTTTAAGACCCCTGAGGAGACTTATACCCTCCTCTCCTATATCGGTGCATGTTCCCGGTACGTGATCAAGAATGTCTATAGGAAGGATGGCTTGATTGCAGCATCGACAAGCACGGAAAAGTTAAACCTTACTGCAGGCCGGTATGTCGGGAAGGATGATCCGGTTATGATCGTCCGTGCGCAGAGCGGACTTCCGTCCGTAGGAGAAGTGATCGAGCCCTTCTGCACCCCAACATTAGTTGCCGGATGGATGCGGGGATCGCATCATGGTCCGTTCATGCCGGTCGGTGTCTGCGATGCCAATATGACACGGTTTGATGGCCCGCCACGGTGCATCTGCCTGGGTTTTCAGATCTGCAATGGCGAACTTATCGGGCCTGCTGATATGTTTGATGATGTCGGGTTTGACCGCGTCAGGGCACGCTGCAATGAACTTGCTGATATGATACGGGATCAGGGTCCCTTTGAACCTCACAGGCTTTCCTTAGAAGAGATGGAATATACCACTTTACCGGGGATCGAGAAACAGTTCCGCAGCCGTTGGGAAGCAATTCCTTAATAAGTTTGTTTTTTGTTCCCTGGATGCCGCTCTTTGATCACAGATTGGTTGGGTGCCCGTGAACCGTACAATGAGCAAGGTTTAATTATCTTACATCCTAAATTAGGGCAGATGGTTAACGGAATTGTTTTGCCGATAAAAAAAGTGTTTGCGCTTGTGGATTCAAAAATATCCGTAGAGATCAAAGACGAAGGCAGGAAACTGCAGGGCCGCCTCGTAGCCGTGGATGAGTATCTCAATATTCACATGGACGAGACTATCGAGTTTGTAGATAACCAGCGGGGCAGGAACCTTGGAACCGTTGTGATCCGGGGCAACAATATCCTGACCATAGCACCGCTTATCTGAAATTATAAAAAGGGGGAAACTGTGGACGATCCTGTTGATGAAGCATTAAAACTGATTCAGTCAAAACCTGAAGGCGTTCTTCAGAGCGAGCTCTGGAAAGAGCTGGGTGTTGATAGCCGGAAGTGTTCGCGCATTGTCAAGAAACTCGAAGAAGGCGAACTAATCGACCGGATCGAATTCAAAAAGGACGGGATAAAGACCTACCTCCTGCGGGCACGGCAGATGCCGGTCAATCCCTCTGATCTGCTTGCAGGCGATGAATTAATTCCTTGTATTGGCTGTGAGCTGGAGTGTGTTGTCGAAGAATGTCATCCGCTCATGGACTGGATGTACCAGCTGGCGATTGTCCAGACTACAGAGGAATAAATTTCTTCTGACAATTTGCTTTTTTGCAATGCATGATTAATTCGATCTGCAAAAAACAGCAATGATAGATCTGGTATCGTGGTAATTATGGATAAATACAGAACTTCTTTGATATTCCAGTGCTTAATTTTTTTGATCCCCCTCAATATCTACATGTGGGGCGACTGGTTGCTGGTCAACGTGCAGTGGGCATTCTTTCGTTTTCAACAATCTGAATTGGGGAACAGTCTGATTCCTGGTAACAAGGATATTCTTTATATTTATTTTGGCCAGAATACAGGAATATTTAACATTGCTGCAGCTTACTTGTGGACAATTGGTACAATAATTCTGTTTTCAGGTCTCATAATCACGATTTATGCATATATTGAAGAAAAATCTTCAATGCTCAAAAAAGCCTCGTTTTTTACTATTGGGGGGGGAATCATTCTGGGGTTATCCGCTGCGTGTCGTTTTCAAGGCGGTTTTGCCATTCCAGTCGGCGTCCCTGTAATTCTCATTACCGGATGGTGGATATACCATGAAAATCGTGAGGATGACAAGGATGAAACTGAGCCTGTTAATAATTTAGAAGAAGTGCCGGATTCCTGACTTTTTCCATCTGTCTGTTTTTTCTTTCATCATCTCCTGCGCCGGTGTTTTTTTATAGAATCCTTCACCGGCGCACCATTCTAGAACAACTATTTATCATTCAGCCATCCACCTCTTAGTAGTGAATTTAGTAGTGAATAAAACGCTATTTCCTCCGGGAGATGCCCGATGATATCTGTTTTGTTTGTTGATGACAATACTGATCTTCTTGCTCAGGTGCATTCGTTTTTAGAAAAGACCGGGGAGATTAAGATCGATAATGCACATTCCATAAAACAGGCTATAGAAAAACTCAAAGGACGCAATTACGATGCGATCGTCTCCTACGAGCAGCAGCCGGATGTGAACGGCATTGAATTTGTCTCGGATATGAACGGGATCGAGTTCATCAAATATCTCAAATCCGTGGGAAATGTAACCCCTGTAATCCTCCTTGGCAGGCGGGGGCCCGGTAAGATTGCCGTGATGGAAGTTGTCCATGGAACCGAGATAACTTTTCCAAAGAGCGGCGACATCCGCCCGCAGGTCTTTGAGATGGTCAACCTGATCAAACAGACCATGCTGCGCAAGAGATCCGAGCGCGAGATCAAGGCACAGAATGAGCAGCTTGCCGCCATCCTCTCCGCAACCCCGCTGGGCATCTTCCAGGCCCGCGATGGCATCATCGAATGGGTGAACCGCCAGTTCCCTGCCATGCTCGGCTATGAAGAGTCGCAGATGGTGGGAAAAGATCTCAAAACATTTCTCTCATCTCCCGAAGAGTATGATCTCCTTTCCCGTGAACTGCAGTTCAAACGGGATGCTCAGGGGGTTTCCCATGCCGGGTGCCTTTTTATGAAAAAAGATAAAAAAACTCTTGCCTGCCAGCTGCAGGTACAGCCTCTCGATACCCGCGACATTGGTAAAGGCGGAACGTTTGTAGTAACCGATATTTCAGAAAAACAGAAGATCGCCGGGATGTTAAAGGAGAGCGAAGCAAAGTACCGGGAGGTGGTGCAGAATACCCGGAGCATCATCATACGGATGGACATGCAGGGCACGATTACGTTCTTCAATCACTACGCTCTCACGTTCTTTGATTATACCAGCGATGAAGTGATTGGAAAGAATGTGAACAGCACGATCGTTCCGGCAAAGACCCGCTCCGGTAACGATCTCTCCATGATGGCAGATGATCTGGGTTTCAATGCAGAAGGATACGCAGTCAACGTGAATGAAAATGTCCGTCGCAACGGTGACCGGGTCTGGATCGCCTGGATCAACAAAGCCATCCGGGACGACAAGGGACATATTGTGGAGATTCTCTGTATCGGTCACGACATCACGGACCGGAAACGGGACGGCGTGGTGCGCATCAGCACGGATACCTGGAAGGATCTCGTAATAGCAGACAGCGATGTAAAAGAAGAAGTCTTTGATGCGGTCTTTCACATCTGCACGGAGATCTCGATTGAGGGCAGGGAAGGAAAGCCGGTAGGTACGACATTTTTAATTGGCGATACCAAAAACGTGCTGGAAAAGTCCCGCCAGATCATCTTAAACCCGTTCGAAGGGCACAAACCCGAAGCCCGCCTTGTCATGAACCCGGAGCTCAAGGAAAATATCAAGGCGCTGGCCCAGCTCGATGGCGCATTTGTCATCACCGGGGATGGATTCGTAGAATCAGTGGGACGCTATATTACCGTTGATACGAGCAGTGTAAAACTCCCCGGGGGGATGGGCACGCGGCATAACTCGGTAGCCGCCATTACGCAGGTAACCAAAACAGTGGGTATCGTGGTCTCACAGAGCGGCGGCGTGATCACCATCTTCCGGAACGGGCAGATCTTAAAGAAGATCACGCTGTAATTGTGATGGGTCGTACGTTACCGGTCATCTGTGCTGCAACGGCGCCCGTGGAACTCTTCCCAGCAGATGTGCCGGCAGATATTTCCTACTGCCTTGAATGCGTCTTCGAGATCCGGGAAGTTGGGGATACCGGAATCCCTTAATATCCGCAGGGGTGTCTTCATTGAATCGCCGCCGATCATGCACCCTACGATCATCTTCTGCGTGCTTTTTGAGAACCGGACCAGCTCGTTTGCAACGCGGATCGGATCGGAGATGGCCGACGGCACTGAGATCACAAATGCGATATCCCAGAGCTCCTGGTTCCGTATCATCACATCAAAGGTACGCGCAAACCGGTCTGCGCTTGCATCACCGACCATGTCGATAGGGTTGCGCCGGTTCCAGTCCACGGGAAGGATGGAGTCCAGTTCTTTGATCACCGTCTGGGGAAACTCCACCATCTCAATACCCATCATCTCTGCGTAATCGGAAGACATGACAGCAAAGCCGCCGGCATTGCTGATCACAATCGCACGGATACCTTTGGGATAACCTTCCGATGAGAGAAGTTCGGCGGTCTGGAATGCCTCCCGCATCGATCGTACAGGGATGACTCCGGATTGCCAGAAGGCGGCCTGGTACACTTCGTAACTGCCGGCAAGCGAACCCGTATGGGATGCAGCAGTCATCTGGCCAATTTTTGAGGAACCGGCTTTTATTGCCACCACCGGCATTCCTGACGTTACCTGCCGCACAATTTCCATGAAGCGCCGGCCCTTGCGGATTTCCTCAACATAGAGGATGATGGCTTTTGTATTCGGATCATCGGCAGCAAAGAGGATGTAGTCTTCAAAGGTGAGATCAGCCTGGTTGCCGACACTGATCACTTCAGAAAACCCGATCTCTTCGGGCAGGCTCCAGTCTACCATCGTGGTGATGATCGCCCCGCTCTGGGATAAAAAGGCAAGGTTTCCGGGTTTTGGAGAGATGGGATCAAAGGTGGTATTGATACTCTGGTGCGGGAACATGAACCCCAGACAGTTGGGGCCCATAATGCGGATATTGTATTGTTTTGCAAAGGCAATGACACGTGCTTCCAGTTCGCTTCCCGCTGCACCACTCTCCCGGAATCCCGAAGAGATGATCACTACAAGGGGTGTCCCTTTCTTTCCTGCTTCTTCTACTATCGAAGGGACGATTCCTGCCGGGACAACTACGACTGCAACATCGACCGGGCCTGGGATGGAAGTAAGCGAAGGATAGGTAGTGCGGCCAAGGATCACCGGGTGTTTCGGGTTTACCGGGTAGAGGGTGCCGGGAAAAGAGAGGAGATTGCGCAGTACTGCGTAGCCTACCTTATTGGGTTCGGCAGAAGCGCCGATCAATGCGATGGATTTGATCTGGAGCAGTTCTTTGGGTAGTGGCCGGACGGGTTCTGATATTACAGGTCGGGGGGTATCATCGGTATAGAACCGGGCATCCACTGCGCACACCCCGTGCTCATAGAGAAAGACCGGATTGATATCGAATTCAACGATTTCAGCGCTATCCATAAAAAAACGGGCAATGGTATCGATGAGGTTTACGAGAGCTTCCCTGTCACGGGGGGGTTCGTTGCGGAACCCTTTGATCAGCTGGTACCCGTTCAGTTCATGGAGCATGGCATTGATATCGGTAGTAGTGACCGGGAGTACCCGTATTGATACGTCTTTTATCAGTTCGACAAGTGTCCCTCCCATGCCGATGGTGATCACTTTTCCAAACGCAGGATCGATCCTCCCGCCAATGATGATCTCCAGTCCCTTTTCGAGCTGCTGCCCGACCATGATCCCGTCGATCGTTGCTGACGGGTCATATTTACGGACATTACTGAGGATCTTGTCAAAAGCCCCCAGCAGTAATTCAGTGTTGAGGATGCCGGTAATGACGCCGCCGGCATCACTTTTATGGACAATCTGGGGAGAGACGACTTTCAGTACTAAAGGAAAGCCCGTTTTATCGGCCGCAGCAATTGCCTCAGTAATGTTTGTAGCAAGTGCATACCGGGGAACCGGCACGCCGATCTCCCGTAAAATCTCATACCCTTTTGCCTCGGAGATAAGGTGACGTGCCATGGGTTTACATTCCTTATCCAATGGATACATGCAGGGTTGTATTAAGTGTTGTTGTTATCTGGCAGGATTCTCCCATTGCTCAATACAACTGAGAACTATTGGCACGATTTCGTCAGCAATATGCTGAAACGAACATAAGGTTGATTACTTTCTATAACCATCAGTAATCAGGATGCATATTCCAACTCCCGAAGAACTCCGTACGCGCCGCGAATCTCTTGGCTTGAAACAGACTGAGCTTGCCAAACGCGCCGGTATCAGCCAGTCGATGGTTGCAAGGATTGAAGCAGGAAATGTGGACCCACGGATAAGCACGCTCAACAAGATCATTGTGGTGCTCAACAGTGCCGAGCCCAAAAAGATCAAGGCAGCGCAGATCATGCATATACCGGTGCTTTCGGTTCAGCCCCAGGATGCGATCACCCGCGCAGTCGAGATCTTTGAGAGGAATAATATCTCACAGTTGCCGGTCATTGAACGCGGAGTTCCTGTTGGATGCATTTCAGAGACCGTGATTGTAAAGGCGATCGAGCAGCAGCGCCTGCACAAGACCCACCTGTTTATTGTGCGGGATTTCATGGAGCCGGGATTTCCCACCGTTCCTCCGGACATGGATGTGGAAACTGTGATCAATATCCTCCAGCAGAATCACGCGGTGCTGGTGGTGGAGGGCAGGATTGTCCGGGGTGTGATCACCAAGCATGACCTGATCTCGCTGATTGTCTGATCGTTTCTCCTTTTTATTCCATTGCTCTGCTTCATTTTCGGAGAATTTATAAGAAGGACATCTGTACAGAATGGCAGGATTAGAGAGAAAATATACATACAAATACTCAAACGATTACATATCGTAGTTTAATCCACAGAATACGTGTTTTACATAGCAGAAGAGCCAAAACAGATCTGCAGCATTACGGTAATCGGAATCGGGGTTTTGATTTTTGTGGTGTTCGTAGGAGCCGGGTATTTGTTCTTCAAATAACATCATCCCCTTAAAAAGGAAAAAAAAAAAGATTTTTCCTTTCAGAGTTTTGATACAAGATCCCGGAGAACCGCGCCCGGATCTTTTGCTTTTACCACGCTTGATGCGAGCAGCACGCCGTCAGTTCCGAGATCTACAGCTATCTTCACACATTCCCCGGATTGGATCCCTGCACCGGTCAAAACTTTAACCTTTGGATTTACAGCATGTACAGCGGCAACCGAACGCCTGATAATATCCGGGTTCGATTTTGAGACTGATACACCACTTCCGATAAGTTCCGGTGGCTCAATTGCCACATAGTCCGGTCCCAGTGCAGCGGCACCGGCACTGGCCGTCTCATTGTTTGTACAGATCACAGAGATGAGGTTATGTGCCATAAGGCCCCTGACCGATGCTTCGATATCCGCAAGAGTGAGGCGCCGCTCCGAGTGGTTTACCAGTGCCCCTGCCGCACCTGCGCTCTTGATCGCATCAACGGTTATATGCCCGGTGTTTGCACCGGGTTCGCATCCGTCAACATGCTGTGCGTAGACGGGGATGGCAAAGTGGTGACTGAGCGGGTGAAGATCAATATAGGAAGGTGCGATTCCAATAATGGCCCCGCTTTCGCGCGCCACGAGTTCTGCTGCCTGTGCGATCATGTGGGCACGGTTGCCCATCCCCTCCCGGTACGTCTTTAAGTTGACAAGGATAAGTGGTGAAGGCATATCTGACACTCCTTAAATGATTAAGTCCTGATTACACGATTGCAGTCTTTTACCTGATGAAGGTTTTTATAAAAACTTTCTAATTGCGTAGCGGTTTTTTATATCCGGAACGAATATGAGACCCTCATTCACACTCCCGGTAATTGCCTGCACCTATGCCTTCCGGTGACCGGAAGACCGGTGAGCAGATTTTTTTAATGTTCTATTTCAAAAAAGGAGCAGGCAATTAATTTAGTCATTGAATTACCCATTTAGCGTAAATCCTATCACCTAATCAGTAACAATTTCTTAAAATTTTGGCTTATTTCAGCGATTGCGCAGAGGTCCGGGCAATTTCACACAAATCCTGTGCAACCCCGATGGGTTCATTCCCCACCAGGATACAGACCGGCTCTTTTCCCGGTCCCCCGGCATCGCAGATAATTTTCGGGATTCTCCCCCCGGCAACACGGACCGCCTCTGCCGCCTTCCACTGCATCGATGACCCTGCAAGCCTGATTTCGGCAGGCTCGGCCCTCCGGTCAATCATAGCAGACACCCAGCCTTGTTTTGTGCAATAGTCTGACAGCCAGTCTGAAAACCCGGAGGGGTTTGCGAAATCGATCCCGGCCCTGACAGACGGATCGGTCTTCATGAGTTCGATGATGAGCCGTGCCATATGGCCCGATGCCCCGAACCGGACTCTCCCGGCAGCCCGTGGCATGCCGTTGATGATGGTAATCCGGCCCTCTACGGCCATGACTTCATCGGGAGTTTTTGCATGCGGTTGTGCAAATACCATGTTTGTCCTGACTTCAGGTATGAGGGCGACAAATTCCCGGCACGCCTCAATCTCCTCAAGGGCAATTATCATCCGTCCGAACATGTCGATCTCAGTTGCGAGGTTGGGTTGTTTCATTGTTCTACCCTGTTTTGTAAATAATTTAGTCGTGTCACAAAATCAGCTAATAATCTGGTCGTGTCACAAAATCAGCTAAGATCCAGGTTTTGTCAAAATCCCGGGACGCTCCCGGAAAGGTATAATTTATCAGTTTTTTTTAACCTTTTGATCGTGTCTCTTCGTGGAAGGGCTGGCAGTGCGCCCTTCCACGAATGAGACCTTATCGCAATATCGCAAGCGTGTTCCAGGCTTACCGTGATCAATGTTCTTATACAACTAAAAAATGTTACCTTTTGAAGTAGAGAACTTAGCCGATTATTGGACACAATCAATTTATTTGAAAATTGGATGTACGTTTCGATAGTATGAACAGCGGCAGTGCTCATATCTTCTTTTTTCTGCCGCTCGCATCCCGCATATAATTCCCAAACTCACTTTTTAAAAGTTTGTCCCCGGAAAAAACCGGGCCGTCCCGGCATACCCGAAGCCCGGATGGATCCACACAGCACGAACCGCAGACACCGACACCGCATTTCATGTACCTGTGCAGGGAGAACTCGGTTTTATGAGCAATCCCTTTCTCATCGACTTTTGAGAGCACAGAATGCATCATCACTTCCGGGCCACAGACCGCAATCCGGTCATACGCCCCAAGATTGAGATCGTCCATGAGCGCGGTCACAAACCCTTTCTGCCCGAGCGATCCGTCATCGGTTGCGATCAGCACGTCCGTGCATTCATCCAGCTGATCGACAAAGAGCAGTTCAGACTCGTTCTTTGCGCCAAGAAGCATAGTCATGACACAATCAGACCGTGCAAGAGGCAGGAGCGGGGCAGCACCGACCCCTCCGCCAATTGCCAGCATCTTCTCTCCCCTGGTAAACCCGTTTCCGAACGGGCCGCGTATCCCCAGTTTTGCGCCAGGAGCGAGAGTAAAGAGGGCACTCGTGGCATCGCCGACTTT
The DNA here is from genome assembly GCA_030651815.1 of Methanoregula sp. Taxonomy (GTDB): domain Archaea; phylum Halobacteriota; class Methanomicrobia; order Methanomicrobiales; family Methanospirillaceae; genus Methanoregula. The sequence goes on along the minus strand of JAUSBW010000016.1, from coordinate 11,948 downwards.
CTGAACGGTGATGCTGTTCTCAGAGGAGAGCGCCATCGGGATCTCGTCTACGCCCGGCACCCAGACCATCACGAACTGTCCGGGAGCATGAGGAAAAGATTCCTTGAATACGAAGGTCCGGATAGCCGGTGTTTCCGTTTTCACCCGGGCGATGGTGACCGGCACAGAAACCTGTTCACTCCGGTCACTCATGAGCGCACCCCACAATCTCTTCTGCGGCAATCCCGTTCTTCGAATACAGCTCCTTTGCGATCGTCTCAAAGACATTCACATCATTATGAACTGCACTGCCGATCTCCACAGCCCGGGCTCCTGCCATCATCATTTCGATCACGTTGTCGGCAGTCCCAATGCCCCCGCAACCAATGATCGGAATTTTACAGGAAGCATATAGTTCGTACACGCACCGGACTGCAACAGGAAAGATTGCACTGCCGGAAAGTCCGCCGAACCGGTTACCCAGTACCGGGCGCTTCAAACCGGTCGAGATGCGCATTGCTTTTAAGGTATTGATAGCAACTATCGCACTTGCCCCGCCCCGTTCCGCAGCCCTGCCAATCGCAGTAATATCGGTTACATTCGGGGTAAGTTTCACCCATGTCGGGACACCGGTGCTGCTCACGGCGCGGGTGCAGGCTTCCACCAGCGCCGGGTCGCTGCCGATTGCAGCACCATATCCCTCGGCATGCGGGCAGGAGAGATTCAGCTCAAAACCGGAAACCTTTCCCTTGAACCAACCGGCAACGGTTGCAAATTCCTCGGGATTTCCCCCAAATATACTTGCAATCACCGGTTGTTTTGCAAGGGGTCCAAGTTCCTCGATAAAATCCTGTGACGGGTTGGGGAGACCCATGGCATTCAGGAGTCCGTCTTCCAGTACCACCAGGCAGGGTCCCGCATGACCCTCCTTGGGGACAGGGCCTATTGATTTGGTTACTACGCCGCCAGCTCCCAGGGAGAGCATCCGCGCGAGCGAACTGCCGGTCGTTCCCAGTACCCCGGCTGCGAGCAGGAGGTGATTGTTGAAAGCTACCCCCCCCACATTTACCGGTCCCGGTTTAATCGATACCATCTATCAGGAAATGGTCGTTATTTATTATTAGCATACCCATATTGATACCAGATGGCGCGCCTTGCGATAGTAGGAGTCGGCAGGATTGGTGGCGAGGTCGCCTGTCTCGCATCCTCTATGGGGATCGCCGATGAGCTTGTCCTGTATGACAGCGCTCCTGCACTGCTCAAAGCGCAGGTACTTGATCTGCGGCACACGGGGCTTACAACAGATATCACTACTGATAAAAATGCAATTCGTGATGCAGATGTCTGCGTCTTTTCTGCGGGACTGCCCCGCAATCCCTCTGTAAAAACACGCGCAGACCTGCTTGAAGCAAATTCTGCAGCAGTCAACGAATGCGCTGCCCTGCTCAAAGGGTTCAATGGTATTGTGATCACGGTGACCAACCCTATGGATGCCAACAACTACCTGCTCTGCACCCGTACGGGAATACCAAAGGAGCGATGCATAGGGTTTGGGGGCCAGCTGGACAGCGCACGGTTCGCGCTCGCGCTTCGCATGCGGGGAATTACCGGGTTTTCCTTTGTGCTGGGAGAGCATGGCGAGCATCAGGTGCCGATCTTCTCTACCCACTCCCGCCAGATCCCTATCCCCATGCGAGAAGATATCCTCACTGAACTGCGGGGAGCGAGCATGGATGTGATCAAAGGCAAGGGCGGAACCGTCTTTGGCCCGGCCCTGCATATCGTCACCCTCGCCCGCATGGTGCTCTCGGATGCCCGTGAACTGGTGATCTGTTCATCCGTGCTGGAAGGGGAATATGGTATCTCCGGCTGTTCGCTGGGGGTTCCGGTCAGGATCGGAAAAGATGGGATACAGGCAATCGAGGAATGGCAACTTGATGACTGGGAGCAGGAGAAGATGAACGAGGCAGGAGAATTCGTTAAGGAACTCTGCCGGAGGGCGATCTCCTGATATGGCATCAGAACCCCTGCGCACCGATGCCTGCATGAATGCCCCATGTACGCTCGATCATTTTTCCGGCATCTCCCTTGCGATTAACCAGGTGGAGTACAGCAGGGCACCTGACGGTCCGGTCATCCACATATTCGGCCGCAATGCACAGGGAAAAGCAATACGGCTCGATGTGACCGGGTTCAGGCCATATTTTTATATACCCGCAGACCAGGCACTGGCAATTGCTCCTCCGGCACAGGCCACGTTAGAGGACGGGACGGAATACCGCTCGATCCGGAACGAACCGCTGTGCAGGATGTATGTCCAGCAACCGGGCGATGTCCGGGAGGTGCGCGAACGATATCGTCACTTTGAAGCAGATATCCCGTTTGCCACACGGTTCATGATCGACTGTGGGCTGACTGGCGGTGTATCTGCTCCCTCAATGACTGTGGACTATAAGGATCTTAAACCCGCAAAGGTGGACGCACCCGCCCGTTCCTGTATCATTGATATCGAATGTGAAGATGAACGGGGATTTCCTGACACCCAGCGGGATGCGATCATCTGCATCACCTGCTACGATTCGTTCGATAACGATTATACCACATTCCTTTTCAGGGACGGTGGCATGCCCGGGGAGATAACGGATAAAGAAGCAGAGGGTGGGCTTGCCAACGGCTGTTACCGGAAAGACACGCACACCATCACTACTTATTCCAATGAAGTATCGATGCTCAGGGCGTTCTCCGCGTACATCGTTGCGCGGGATCCTGATGTGCTCTCCGGCTGGAACTTTGTGGAGTTCGATATGCCGTATATTGCCGGAAGGATGGAGATACTCGGGCTCTCGGCCACGCATCTCGCCCGCCTGCCGGGCCAGACTGAACGCCGCGCCCTCAGAGGACGGGCGCTCTTCGATCTGCTGATGGGATACAAGAAGATGCACCTCACCCAGAAAGAGTCGTACCGGCTCGATGCAGTTGCTCTTGATGAAGTCGGTGAACACAAAGTGAGGTATACCGGCACCATCTCGGATCTCTGGAGAGAACAGCCTGCACTTCTTGTTGAGTACAATTTCAAGGATGTGGAGCTCTGCGTTGCTATCAATAAGAAGAACAATATTATCGAGTTCTACCGTGAGATCGCCCGCTATGTAGGATGCCCGCTCGACAGGACGCTGAACTCATCGAGCGTGATCGATGTCTATATCCTGCGGAAAGCATCCGGAAAATATGTCCTGCCTTCCAAAGGGTTTGCCAATGCAGAGGAGTTCGAGGGGGCGACTGTTTTTGAGCCGAGCAGGGGGATCAGAGAGAACGTAGTCGTGCTCGACTTAAAATCGCTCTACCCGATGGCGATGATGACGATCAACGCATCCATGGAGACAAAAGATCCCGCAGGCGAACTGGTGGCACCCAACGGGATCCGGTTCAGGAAACAGCCGGACGGGCTGACAAGGAGTATCATATCCGAACTCTTGAAAGAGCGGGATGATAAAAAGGCGCTGCGCAACAAGTATGAATTCGGATCCCCGAATTATGTGCTCTACGATATGCAGCAGAACGTGCTCAAGGTGATCATGAACACGTACTATGGTGTCTCCGGCTATAACCGCTTCCGGCTTTTTGATCGCGAGATCGGGTCAGCAGTTACATCGGTCGGCAGGGCCATCATCGAGCATACCAGGCGCGTGATCGAGCAGCAGGGCTACACCGTAATCTATGGGGATACCGATTCATGCATGGTGCATCTGCCGCCGGGGCTTGACCGGGACGCGACCATTTCAACGGCCCGGGCAATCGAGAAATGTCTCAATGAGAGTTACCAGGAATTTGCCCATAAGGAACTGAATGCCGATGTCCACTATTTCTCTATCAAGTTTGAGAAGATCTATGAACGGTTCTTCCAGGCCGGTAAAAAGAAGCGGTATGCGGGACACCTTGTCTGGAAAGAGGGAAAAGATGTCGATGAGGTGGACATTGTGGGCTTTGAGATCCGAAGAAGCGATACGCCCCAGATCACCAAAGTCGTGCAGCAACGGGTGATGGAGATGATCCTTAAAGGAGAAGAATATGCAGGGATCAAGTCTTTCCTCTCTGAAGTGATCACAAAGTACCGGGCGGGAAAATATACCCTTGATGAGATGGGCATTCCCGGCGGTATCGGAAAATCCCTCGATAATTACGGAAAAGACGATGCCCAGGTGCGGGGCGCTAATTATGCCAACCAGCATCTCCATACCGAATTTGGCAAAGGGAGCAAGCCCAAGAGGATCTATATCCGGACCGTGACCTCGAAATACCCAAAAACGGATGTGCTCTGCTTCGAGTACGGGGATCAGGTACCCCCCGAGTTTGTCGTTGATCTGGAACTGATGCTGGACAAGACTATCGAGCAGCCCATTTCAAGGATTATTGAGGCGCTCGGCTGGAGCTGGGATGATGTCGATCCATCGCGGACTACTCTTGCCCAGTGGGGAATCGGTTAGCTGTTTTTTTGCGCGGCCGGCCTGATTTGCATACAATATCCCGTAATTGCCGCTCGGTTTCCACCGATTTTTATTTCCGCAATATGTGCCCGGATCTGTCATCCGAACAATCCTGAACGATCTTTTAAGCACCGGAACGATTACGACCGGTCCGGTTTTTTCTGGATTTTCGCTGGGCTTATACCGCCCGGGCCTGATTATTGTTTCAGCAGCAACACGCTGAAAAACTGGAGGTTTAAGCATGATAAACAGAACCGGATGGATTGCCGGCATCCTCGCGCTCGCCCTGCTTTGCATGGCAGGCGCAGCGGCAGCGCAGGAGGATACCGTGATGTTTACAAATGAGACCGTGATAATCGATGATGTGGAACCATACGATGGACCAATCGGCCCGGGCAGCCCGCTCTACGGCCTCAAGATCGCGTTTGAGGGACTTGACGAGTCCTTTACGGCAAACGAGACAGAGCGCTTCAACAAACAGATGAACAATGCACGGCTGCGGCTGTCTGAAGTACGCAGGGAGCTGCAGCTGAACAATTCGGTCAATGCAGATCGAGCCCTCGATCTCTACTGGCAGAAGACCAACATGACCCAGATGCGGCTGCTGACCTATGCAGATTCAAACGCTACCGGCCTTCTGCATGCGCAGCAGATGATTACGAAACACCAGCTGGTGCTTGCAAACCTGTTAGAGACACACCCCAACAACACCGGCCTGATCCGGGCGTACGACAACAGCCTCGCCCTTGAAGAGAAGTTCCAGGAGAAGACACAGACCCGGTTCGAACGCGTCATGCAAAAGAACAATACGACGATTGTAAAAGCGGTCAGGCTTGAAGTCCGGGAACAGCAGCAGACCCGGAATACCGGTCAGGATCAGACCATACAGGTACAGCAGACCCGGCAGGTTCAGCAGACCCAGCAGGTTCAGCAGGGACCGGGCACAGGAAAGGATGACAGCAAGGGACAGAACCGGGTGACCGCGACACCGGCGTCCCCGGGCCCGCAGAAGGTCCAGACTGCGGCAACCGTTGCACCGACTCGCCAGACGGATGACAAAGAAAGAGGAAATTCCGGTAACGGCAACAGCGCATCAAACGGCGGCGGCAATTCCGGCGTCAATCCGGGCAGCAGCCCAACCCCCGGAACGGGCAGCGGGAAGAATCGATAAAAATTGGATTTCTCCGTTTTGATAAAAAGTCCCCAAATTTTTTTCTTCTCTTACAAGCTATAATTCCCCATTGCACACGGAGGTGAACCATGAGACGAATGCTGTGGCAGAGAATACTGGTGTTTATCGTACTGGTGTTACCCATTTCCCTGACCGGCATGGCAGCGGCGGCAGCAACACCGGACTATTCCATCACGTATACCATCACGGTCGCAGATGACGGGTCAGCGCTCTGGCGCGTTGAGTACCGCACTCTCCTGCTCTCCGATAACGATGTTACGGATTTCGAGACATATGCCCGTGACATTCCGGCGGTCTACCTCCCACAGTTCCGGGAGCTGATGGTGCATTCGGCTGCGCAGGCGGCAGTGGCGACTGGCCGGCACATGGAGATAACCGGTGTGATCGGTGATGCTGTTATGCAGGAGTCGCCGACCGGCAGGTACGGTGTCGTGGTCTACACGGCCCGCTGGAACGGGTTTGCCAGGCCGGGTGCCACAATTACTATCGGCGATGCGTTTGCCGGCGGGCTATACCTTGAAAAGGACAACACGCTGGTCATCCGCTATCCTGAGGGGTACACTGTAGCACGGATCGAACCGGAACCTGATAATTCCCGGGACGGGCTTGTCTGGTACGGCCAGCGTTCGTTCGGTGCCGGCGAACCGCGGGTGGTGCTCGAACAGCCTGCATTCCCGCTGCTGCCGGTTGCAGCGGGTCTCGTACTGGTTATCGTAATCGCCTTTACTGGTTTTGCGTTCTATCGCAGGCGCACGAAAAGCAGCGGGAACACCCCCGATGAACCACTGACTCCCTCGCCCCTGACCGAAACCGAGCTGATGAGCTTCGAAGACCGGATCGTGCAGCTGCTCAGGTCTCATGACGGCGAACTGTTCCAGTCAGATATCGTCAAAGTAACCGGCCTGCCCAAGTCTACGGTCAGCACTGTACTCAATGATCTTCATGCATGCGGCATGATTATCAAAGTGAAGAAAGGAAGGGAGAACCTGATCCGGCTTGCACCCGGCACGCCACCGGATGCGGGACGCTGATCCCCCCTGCGGGCAAATTCCTCGATCATGACCGCGATCAGTGCCGGGTGCTGATGAGAACGTTTTTTGGCTTAAGGCACTTTTTGATTTCATCAATGGTGAGACATTAATCAGGCAATTCTTTGATGCTTTCCTTTTTGAGGGACTCCCTGCCTGCGATCAGCGACCGGACGATACCTATCTCGATGGTGTAGAGAAATCCGAAATCTATATCGGTATTTTTGGCAATGAATACGGGCGGGAAGATGTCAATGACATTTCACCCACTGAAAAAGAGGGCAGATAAAAGTTATCGGATATCTGAAGAGCAAACACGAAATATCTAACATTGAATACCGGAAACTTACTGATGCGTCCATAAAGACCGCTGGACGTGACCTTGAAGATCTGGTCCAGAAAGGTCTGCTGACCCTTAAAGGGATGGGTAGGGGTGCCCATTACATCCTCGCAAAAATTCCCCGGACTTAAAAACACGATGAGAATGACAAAACTCCCCGGCATAAACAGGACAAACGAGACATAAACAGGACATAAACAGGACAAACGAGACATGACCTGATTCGTATCCGGCGTAAATTAGCCGCATGTCGGTACCACGCGGTTATTACCCCAATGAGACAGCATCTTCCGCAATGGTCTGTTTGCCTTTGCATCCAGCAACGCTCCGGGTGGAGGAACGCCCACCTACTTCATCTTCGGTGTCAGGCAAGCGATGTACCAGCAACCAGAGACTGGAACGCAGATGGCAAGACAGAAGCAGGCATCTTCCGCAGGGGTGCAGTTTACCTCGCGTCCAGCAACACTCCCGGTGGTGGAGCGGTTACCGCCTTTACCTATGGTATGGCGGGGGATGAACCGGTAGCCGGCAAATGGACCTGAACAAAAAAATCGAATCGGTGAGGGAATTCATCCGCTGCCTTTTTTTTTAACTTATGATCCATGATAGTAGCATAGAAAGAAATCCGACAAAAACAAAATATGGTAATATCGGTTGGTACAATAAGGTTTCATATCTCTCGTGGGCAAAACTACCAGCCACAGACAGGCAGGACATAGGAAGAACTAAAGTGACTGGAGAATGAATGACGGGAACGAATATTTTTGTTGAGCGCGATGAGAGTGTTGTTGATCTCTGGCTTTTTATTGTTATCAACACGACTATCCTTGCCCTCCTGATCAATATCCTGAGCCTTAATTATGGTTCCAATGATGTCGCCCCTTTCCTGCTCTATATCCCGGTAGTTATCGCTGCCTACTGGTACCCGAACCGTGGCCCGGTCTTTGCCGTGGTAATCTCCCTTGCGTACATGGGAATAGTATACTATTTTACTCAGGGCGCAATGGGGGAACTAATCGCTTCGTCCATCAAATGTTTTGTCCTCATAGGCGTTTCTGCTGTTGTATCGAGTCTCGCAACCCACATGCGGAAGAACGAAGTGAAGTATCGCGGAATCTTCAACCACTCTGAAGCGGGTATTGGTCTTGTCAACAGTTCGGATCTCTCAATAACAGAAGTGAACAAGCGGTTTGCAGAGATGCTCGGGTATACTACTGAAGAACTCCCAAAGATCTCATTTGCTGACCTCTGGCTGGATCCCACAACAAAAGATACGTTTTTTTACCAGCTCAACCTCCATGAACACGTAGAGAGCCTTGAGACACGGTTCAAGTCGCGGACTGAAGGGGAGCGGTGGGAGCTTATCTCTGCAGGAAAACTCACCGACAAACAGTTTGTCTGTACTATTGTAGATATCACGGACCGCAAAAAAGCTGAACAGGCACTGCTCATCAAGGATCATGCCATCAGCTCATCGATCAACGCCATTGCAATCCTTGACCTTGATTTCAATATCACCTACGTAAATCAATCGCTCATGAGAATAATGGAGTATACTCATGAGCAGGATTTTATAGGGAAACATTCCAGCCAGTTTTTTGGTTCAGGGCAGGTTTTTGACGAGATCCGTGAGATGCTGCCAAAAAAAGGCAGCTGGTTTGGCGAGATCCCCCTGATAAAATATAACAAATCGCCCTTTTTTGTTCTTATCTGGATAAATATGGTAAAAGATAAGACCGGAAAACCGATCTGCATCATGGCGTCGTTCATCGATATCACCGATCGCAAACAGATGGAAATTGTGAAGAGAGAAGCGCTCGAGCAGATCGAGCAGAACATCGAACAGTTTGCCATCCTTGGCGACCATATCAGGAACCCGCTTGCCGTTATCATGGGCCTTTCGAGCCTTGCACCCGGTGATATCTCCGATAAGATCATTCTGCAGGCACGGGAGATTGACCGGATCATCACGCAGCTGGATATGGGCTGGATTGAATCCGAGAAAGTGCGTGATTTCATCAAACGCTATTACATGGTGGGCTCTGCAGACAGTGAACATCCAAAAGAAGAGCGAAAGAAGAAGTACCCGATCCCGTAATTATCCTGTTTTTTCCGGGTTTTGTTGAGCGATTACCTGTGCGGGTGTTTTCCTGCTTCTTTCAACCGCTCGTTGAGTTTCTTGATCTGATCGCGTAACGCGATTGCCCGTTCGAAGTCGAGGCTGTCGGCTGCATCCCGCATCTGTTTTTCGATATCTATGATCACATTGGGGATCTCGTTCTTCGGTACATGTTTTGTATCGGTCAGTTCGACTTCCTTTTCCTTGACCGGCTTGATGATCGTTAAAGGCACGATCCCGTGTTCGGTGTTGAAGCTGACCTGCATCTCGCGTCGCCGTAGTGTCTCGGCAATTGCCCGCTTCATGGAGTTGGTCATTGCATCGCCGTACAGCACAACTTTGCTGTTGACATTGCGGGCAGCCCGCCCGATGATCTGGATCAGGCTCCGTGCGTCGCGGAGGAACCCTTCCTTGTCCGCATCGAGGATGCCGATGAACCCGACTTCTGGGATGTCGAGACCTTCTCTTAACAGGTTGATGCCGACCAGCACATCGAACTTACCCAATCGGAGCTGGCGGATGATCTCGGTGCGTTCCAGCGTCTTGATATCCGAATGGAGATAGCGGGTCTTGATGCCCCGGTCTGCGAGGAACTCTGATAGTTCTTCTGCGAGTTTTTTGGTGAGCGTGGTGATCAGTGCCCGGTCACCGCGTGCGATGGTTGCCTGCACCTCGCGGATCACATCATCGGTCTGCCCCTCGATCGGGCGTACCTCGACTTCGGGATCTACGAGACCGGTCGGGCGGATGATCTGCTCTACGAGCCGTGCGGAATGTTTCAGCTCGTAGTCGCCCGGTGTTGCGGATACAAAGATCGTGCTTGTCATATACTGCTCGAACTCGTGGAACTGCAAGGGCCGGTTATCGTACGCACTCGGCAGCCGGAACCCGTAATCGATCAGGGATTTTTTGCGTGAACGGTCGCCGTTATACATGCCGTGCAGTTGCGGGATTGTCTGGTGGCTCTCATCGATGATCAGTAAGAAGTCGTCGGGGAAGTAATCGAGCAGACAGTAAGGTTTTTCCCCGGCCGAGCGCCCGTCAAAGTGCCGGGAGTAGTTCTCAATGCCCTTGCACGATCCTGTCTCTTCGATCATCTCGAGATCATAGTTGGTCCGCTGTTCGAGCCGGTGCGCCTCAATCATGCCCAACGTGGGCAGTACCTCGTCTAACTCTTTTCTGATGGTAGCGGCAGCCTTCTTCCGGGCACCTTCCGGAGTGACGAAGTGGCGTGCGGGATAGACATAGAAATATTTCAGCTGTTCTTTCCGGGCGCCGGTGTTCTTGTCCACTTCGCCGATGCGCTCGATCTCGTCGCCGAACATCTCGATCCGGATGATATCGTTGAAGTAACCGGGGATGATATCTATGGTGTCACCCTTGACCCGGAAACGGCCGGGCATCAGTTCGAGATCGTTTCTCTCGAACAGGATATCGAGCAGTTTACTCATGATCTCATTACGGGAGATTGTCTGACCGACCGAGAGCTCGAACCCCATGTTCCGGAAGTTCTCCGGATTGCCAAGCCCGAAGATGCAGGAGACGGATGCGACTACTATCACGTCGCGCCGGAACGAGAGGGAGGCGGTGGCAGAGAGCCGCATCTGCTCGATCTTGGGGTTGATGGCCGAGTCTTTCTCGATATACTGATCCTTTGACGGAATGTAGGACTCGGGCTGGTAGTAGTCGTAATAGGAGACAAAGTACTCGACCCGGTTTTTCGGGAAGAAGTCGCAAAACTCGGCATAGAGCTGGGCGGCGAGCGTCTTGTTGTGGGCGAGCACAAGCGTGGGCCGGTTTGCAGCTGCGATCACGTTTGCCATCGTATAGGTCTTGCCGGAGCCGGTCACGCCCAGCAGCGTCTGGAGCTGTTCGCCCTTTTCCAGACCTTCGGTTAGTTGTTGTATGGCTTCCGGCTGGGAGCCGGCCGGTGCGAAGCTGGAGACGAGATAGAACTCTGTCACGGTGCTTAGGATCTCGGATTATGATATGATAAGGATCGGGATGCGGCAGGAAAGTGAATGAGAGGGGATACAGGCTGTTCAAAGCCGGTTACCGGGAGCATTCCCTGAGGATCTCATTAATCTCACCCCATCCCCATACTATTTCCCCGGTACCCCGTTACCCACTATTTATCACCATTTATCTCAACGTATAACGCCCCAATCGCCAAAATAACCCTAAATTGAGGCGTATATAATGCGTTCTGATGCACCTTATTGCGCTTTGGCGGCACTTTTTTCCCGATCCGCTACCACCCGGTCCCTGGAAAATTTGGAGCGAAAACTCACCCAGATCCTGAAAAGGTTAAAATGAACTCCTTTTGCGGTTTTCTACCATATACCAGTCCTGATGGAATCCGGGCGTTTTACGGGGTTTTTCAGAAATGCCCCGTTTGACAAACCGGGCATTTTATGAGGTTTTTGGAGTTTGAACCCCCCCTTTTTCATGACCCCCCGGACCACCAGGCGAAAGGGGGATTTTGGTGATTATCCGGGGGTGGAACGACAGGAACCGGTACGAGATGGGCAGGGATTGTATGATGGGATACCGGACCGGGATTTTTTATTTTATTTTTCGCGTGCCCGGTTTTTTTATAAAAAATGCAGAGCGATTTTTTTGTAAACAGTTTTCCGGAATCCGGAAAAGAGACTTCACGGAATTATTGTTGACACTCCCACGACTAAAGTCGAGGGATTCTCACTTCATCGACCAGAACTTACTCCGGCGGTCGATGCCGGAACAGAGGATCTAATTTCCATGAGCGCAAATTCGGGTGTGCCCCACCCTACTGATCCGGTTGAAG
>JAUSBW010000249.1 GCA_030651815.1 Methanoregula sp. | reverse complement strand
GAATCCGGTTTCATCAGCATTGATGTTATTTCCGCGTACTATCTCATCCCTGAGTTTTTCGTAGTCTTCTTTGAGTGTATCTGCCACCCACTTCTCTAGTTTCAGAATGGTAGCTTCACTCATACGAATCTCATAGGTCTCTAATAAACTGGATTGGATTTTTCCTATACTCAATCCTAACATTCTTTGATAAGCTATCCACGAAGATACGGCAGGCCCGAATTGTTGGTTGGGAGGTAAAGGCAATTCTCCACGAACCAACTTCTTACAATTGGGACACCAGTATCTTTGGTAACTTATTTCGTAAACAATGTGCCTTGGAAATGGAATGTCCGTTATGGTGCGTTTTTGTTCTGCACTTTTGACAGGGTTGTGCAAATGGGTACCACAGTCAGGACATGCATCCAATGTGATATCCACAAACGGCGAATTTGAAGTCGGCCTTTCCCTACCATGACCTTTATGCCCTGGTTGACCACCTTTGGCCTTTTTGTTTTCATTTTGCCTATTCCGACGGTAAAATGTTTTTGAACTTGGAACTCCCCCTGCTTCAGCAGTTTTACAAGATGCTGCAAGAAACGGAGCAGATCCCTGTAATTGTGCAAGCTGTTTCTGGAGGTTGTCATTTTCCCTTTTAAGTTCGTTTTTTTGGTTACGTTCTATTTCAAGTTCTTTCTTCAACTGATCGATTGTTCGCTCTAGCTCCTCGATATATTTCTCCTTATTTTCTGATTTCTCATTATTCGTCATTATTCAGGATCACCAAATAAACGATTTTTCCTAAATGCTCTTTTGGACAATCAACTTTCGCGCTGGTTCCGAAGGGTTTGACTTCTCTTATGTAGAATCCACAGATGTTGTTTACTTTCAACTCTGTTGCGATATTGAATGGAACTTTTTTCATTAGATATCTATTAGATATCTATAATATTTAATCTTTTGGGTGCCCCATTACAATTTAATTTGAGAGAACTATGCAAGAATTATAGGTTGAAGTCAACCGCACATCGCGAAACAATTTTGGAAAATTATTGAATCTTTTCTAAAAGTTGAATTGATACAAAATTTCTTTATGGATCGATCACATGAGTTCCATCCATTTTTTCTAACACTATTCGCACGTGTTTGCCGTTCACTTTCATCTCCCGCCACTCTCCCTCCTCTAAAAAAACCGCTACGGCCAATAGCAAATATCAGGTTCACTACACCCCGGATCCGGACATTTTCCAGCCCCCAATTCCCGGATTCGCCCAATTCGGGCTCCGTTTGGGTGTAAATGACCCTGTTTGATTATAAAACACCTGGAGTATTTGCCCTCACATGGGATCCATAAGAACGTCTGACACCCCCGAAATCCCGGTATTGAGGGGGGTGATCCTGATGCCTCATACATGAGGTATTCCGGGCGCAATTGGGGTTCCGATTACAATTTTTCTGATTCAGTTTCCGGGTTTTTGTGGAAGGGGTGTCCACCCCAACAAAAAATATCGTTTTAATCGGTTATTTCTCGAAAAGAACGGATTTAATCGCGATTTTAACCTGCTCTTTAGCGGGCTTTTTGTTGGTCACTTTTTTGACACATATTTCAGGAGGTTTTTTGGCAGAAACGCCCAGCAAATGCCCTTTTGTGCCCTCTATTGCGATCACGTCGGAGAATTTTGGGTTTTGGCAGGGTTTTTCAGTGTTTATTGGGGGTTGTGGAGATTTAGTATTGTTGGTGAGCGTGTATCCGGATTTTTCAAAAAAAATGTTTTCCGGAAATTTTTCTCACGACGAGAAAAAATATATTTCGGATTTTTTCCTGATGATAAAATTTTCACGGAATTTTTTTGCCGGTAGTAAATCTTTATTCATTGAGTGATGACTGTTGCATTACGCTCTCAAACTGCGCCTTCAAGCAAAGAGTGCCTGTCGGCTCCAGCCGGTTCCCGTGTCCTGCGGTCGTCCCGGATCCGCCGCCACGTAAAAAAAATGGATCAATCTCATTGCCGCCAGGATGTCCGGGAATCCGGGCGATGCCGGGAATCCCATGTTCCGGCTTGGTAATGATTCGGCAGATACACCCGTATATGCCGTGGTGCCAGCCTACCTTATCACACCGTGGAATGAGGCGATCGTGTCGGCACCGTACGGGGTAATTTTGAGATTGAAAGCGGGAGATAATATATACCTCTCTATCTATTCGCCAAGGTACAACACACCCGGCACATTTTTGAAATCCTTATCACCCGTGCAAATCGTAAGCCTGTGCGCCTCCGCCGTTGCATAGATGATGCGATCCGCTATCCCGCCGGGGAACTCTTTTTTATTATACTGTCCGGCCCGTATCGCTATATTCGACGTAATGGGTAAGATATGACTAACACCCATAAGTTTGGTAGCTGCCAAACGCCCTTCGGTAACCGATTTGTTACGGGTAATTGAGGTTACGACTTCCGTTAAGGATATAATCGAGGTGTAATTCATTTCCTTACCATTGATGATATCAACGACCTCTTTCGACGGACGACTGAAATATTCCACCCACACCCATGAGTCAATAAGGTACACGATTCAAATCCTCTTCTTCCCGTTCAAATGGACCAACCCCCGGGAACATGCCCGCTGCGGACGGGATAGTGCTTTTCCACACCCCGTATAAGTGATCGATAACGGCATTATACGAATCGAGGTTTTCCGCTTGCTTCACATGATCCAGCTTATCTTTTGCCAGTTTCGAGAACTGGACCGGGGCCCGGGTATCCCCGTTGTGGGCGGGTTTGTGCACATCGATTGATCTACCCTCAGGTTTCTTTTTCATCTTTGTGGTTTGCATAGTAATATGTATACAGTATACATCAATAAATGTTTTTTCCTCACATGGGATCCATAAGAATGTCTGACACCCCTAAAATCCCGGTATTAAGAGGGGTGATCCTGATGCCTCATACATGAGGTATTCCGGGCGCAATTGGGGCTCCGATTGCCTTTTTCCGGACCGGGTTCCGGGTTTTTGTGAAAGTGATGTCCACGCCAATAAAAAATATCGTTTAAATCGGTTATTTCGCGAAAAGAACGGATTTAGTGGCGATTTGAACCTGCAATTTATCGGGCTTTTTTGGGTCACTTTTTTTGACACGTGTTTCAGGAGGTTTTTGGGGAGAAACGCCAAGCAAATGCCCTTGGCTGCCCTCTATTGCGATCACGTCGGAGAAATAGGGGTTTTTGAAGGGGTTGTGACGGATTTTGTTTTATGGAGAGTGCGTATCCAGATTTTTCAAAAAAATGTTTTCCGGAAATTTTTCTCACGCTCAAAAATTATTTACCAGATTTTTTTCTTGCTGATAAAAATTTCCCGGGATTTTTTTGCCGGCAGTAAATTTCTTTTTCATTGGGTGATGACTGGTGCATTACGCTCTCAAACTGCACTTTCAACCAAAGAGAGACTGTCGACCCCTGCCGGTTCCCGTGTCCTGCGGTTGTCCCGTATTCACCGCCACGTTGAAAAATTGATCAATCTCATTGCCGCCAGGATGTCTGAGAATCTCGGTGGTGGCAAGACGATGATGTTCAAGATCTGCGATGGCGCGGCAGATACACCGGTGTATGCGGTGGTGCCGGCCTATTAAGAGACCCTTTTTCTATTCCGGATTATTTCATCCAATGAGCGGGTCTTGCTTGCCTGCAATTCCTGACAGATTTTATCTCCGGTTCGGGAGATAAGAGGGGGCACGGGAAGACCCCGCTATTTATGGCGGGGATGAAGTGCCTCCCTCTTTGTAAGGTACCGCTCCTATCAGCCGCTAACAATTGTGTGGAGAGCCAGAATGAATCGAAGGT
>JAUSBW010000014.1 GCA_030651815.1 Methanoregula sp. | reverse complement strand
GAGTATTATCTGAGAAATGTCTCAATGACCGTATTGAAATTGCTGATGTGGTTCAAGAAACGTTTTTTATATTGGGATTTCAATTATCGTTTGCGAAAAATTGGTGTGGAAAGTTCTTGGATAATAATTTAAATTTGTTATGTTAAAGACTATATTTCCATTAAGAGCACGAAAAATCCAATTGATGATGGGCTTAAATCTTAATCCGGGCGAGTTTTAAGCGCGATAAAAATGATAGCCCTGGTTTTAAGTCTTAATCAACAATCCAGTTCCATAGCGGTGATTCCAGTTTGGTAGCAAAGTGAGTATATATATAGAACTACAATACAACAGATATTAGAAAAACACGAAAAGGTTGCACTATGGATGATGCAGAACGCAGTGAAGAGCAGACCGGTGAAGAATGTACCGGCATTTCGGATACTGCCCCTTTGAGCAGCCAGACGGATTTTCCCGGACTGGATGAGCAGAAGCAGGCTTTAGCCGAACTCAATGATCGGTACTTACGTCTTGCTGCGGATTTTGACAATTTTAAAAAACGCACAGCACGTGACCGGGAAATGATTACAAATCTGGCAAATGAACGATTCGCAGTCGATATTATCGAAGTGCTCGACAACTTTGAGCGGGCGATTAAAGCAGATGATACTCACCTGCGCGAGGGTATCGTGCAGATTCAGCATCTGCTCTCATCACAGTTGCAGCGCCACGGCATCACGCCATTGGATGCTCTCAACAAACCATTCAATCCTGCAGAGCATGAGGCAATTGCGCATGTGCCTTCCGAAGAAAAGGAAGGAATCGTTGTCGATGAAGTGGCACGAGGGTATCGTATGCATGACAAGGTAATCCGGTACGCAAAAGTTGCAGTATCCAAAGGAAAGTAAGTAAAAGGAGGTAAAATTATGGCAAGTGATAAAGTTCTGGGTATCGATCTGGGGACCACGTATTCCTGTATGTCCATCATGGAGGCAGGAAAGCCAATTGTGATCCCGAATTCCGAAGGCGGGCGGACAACCGCATCGGTTGTTGCCTTTACTAAAGAAGGCGAACGGTTAGTCGGCAGCCTGGCAAAGAGGCAGGCTGTGACCAACCCGATGCGGACGATTCAGTCTATCAAGCGCAAGATGGGCAGTACTGACAAGATCAAGATCGATGATAAAAATTATACCCCGCAGGAGATCTCGTCCATGATTCTGCAGAAATTAAAGATTGATGCAGAGGCATATCTTGGCGAGAAAATAATAAAAGCGGTTGTCACAGTCCCGGCATATTTCAATGATGCCCAGCGGCAGGCAACCAAGGATGCCGGAAAGATCGCGGGATTGGATGTACTTCGTATCATCAATGAGCCAACCGCAAGCGCGCTCGCGTATGGCATTGACAAGGAACAGGATGCAACAGTCCTTGTCTACGATCTCGGTGGCGGCACATTCGATGTCTCCATCCTCACGCTTGGCGACGGCGTCTTTGAAGTGAAATCCACTGCGGGTAACAATCATCTCGGTGGCGACGACTTCGACCAGCGGGTCACTGATTACCTTGTTGAGGAGTTCAAGAAGAACGAAGGTATCGACCTGCGCACGGATCCCTATGCCATGCAGCGGCTGCGCGATGCCTCTGAGAATGCGAAGATCGAACTCTCACAGCGCCAGAGCACCAACATCAATCTGCCCTACATCACGCAGGACAAGAGTGGCCCGAAGTTCTTAAACATTGATCTCACCAAGGCAAAACTCGAACAGCTGATTGGTGATCTGGTTGAATCCACCGTAGGCCCGGTCAAGCAGGCACTCAGTGATGCAAAACTTGAGGCAAAGGATATCGATCACGTCCTGCTCGTTGGCGGCTCAACCCGTGTCCCGCTCGTTCAGGATACCGTGAAAAAACTTCTTGGAAAAGAACCGGACAAGGGACTTAACCCGGATGAATGTGTGGCACTCGGTGCTGGTATTCAGGGTGCAGTCCTGACCGGTGAAACAAAAGATATTGTTCTCCTGGATGTCACACCGCTCACACTCGGTATCGAGACACTTGGGGGCATAGCCACCAAACTTATCGAGCGCAATACAACCATCCCTACAAGGAAAAGCCAGATCTTCTCAACAGCAGCCGATGGCCAGACCAGTGTTGAGATCCATGTAGTCCAGGGAGAACGTGCGCTGGCAAAAGACAACTTCACACTGGGCAAATTCCAGTTGACCGGAATTCCCCCGGCTCCACGCGGCATTCCACAGGTTGAAGTCACGTTCGATATCGATTCGAATGGTATCATCCATGTGTCAGCCAAGGATCTTGGCACCGGCAACCAGCAGAACATCTCCATCAAAGGCGATAAGAAACTCTCTGATGAAGACATAAAGAAGATGATGGATGCCGCAAAGACGTTTGAGAGCGAGGACAAACAGAAACGTGAGGAGATCGAGCTGCACAACCAGGCAGACACAGCAGTCTTCACTGCAGAAAAGATGCTCAAAGATAGTGGTGACAAGCTCGAACCTGAAGACAAAACCAAGGTTGAAGAGAGCGCTGCGGCAGTGAAAAAAGCGCTGGCAGATGATAATCTTGATGAGATCAAAAAGTCAATGGAATCACTCACCGAAGCAGTATATGCTGTGACAACCAAGATTTATCAGAAGGTTCAGGCAGAGCAGGCAGCACAACAGCAGGCTTCTGGTGCCGGTGCTCCGCCAAACCCGGATACAAAAGATGATGACAATGTCGTCAATGCCGATTACAAGGTAAAAGAAGAGTGAATTAAATTATGGGCGCAGGAGACTATTACGACATACTCGGCATACCTCGGAATGCCGATGACAAGGAAGTAAAGAAAGCATACCGCAACCTCGCCCGTAAATATCACCCGGATGTCTGCAAAGAACCGGGCGCCGAAGAGAAGTTCAAGAAGATCAACGAAGCCTACAGCGTCCTTTCTGATGAGCAGAAGAAAGGCCAGTATGACAATATGGGCCACGAGACCTTCACCAACGCGTCAAAAGGTTCCTACACCGGTGGCGGTTATGGCGGCGGGGGATTCTCTTCCGACTTCTCCGGGTTTGGGGACATCTTTGATTTCTTTGGCGGTGGCCAGCGGCGCTCAGGCCCCCAGCCGGGTGCAGATCTTCTCATGCGCATCCAGATCCGGCTTGAGGATGCAGTTTCGGGTATGGATCGCGAGATCGAAGTGATGCATACCGAACCCTGTAATACCTGCAGCGGATCCGGCAGCGAGACCAAACGCCTTAACATGTGTCCCCGCTGCGGGGGAACCGGCCAGATGCGACAGACTGCCAACTCAGCCTTTGGCCAGTTTGTCCGCATGGCGCCCTGCACCCAGTGTGGAGGAAAGGGCAAAATCCCGGAGAAGGTTTGCAAAGACTGTCGGGGTTCCGGTCATACCCGCGTGAAGAGGAAAGTGTCAGTACATATCCCGGCAGGGATCGACAATGGCATGCGGCTTCGCATGGAAGGGTATGGAGAAGCCGGGGATTACGGTGCAGCAAATGGCGATCTGTTCATCGAAGTGTATGTCCAGTCACATGACCGGTTTGTGAGGACTGGCGATAACCTTGAAACCACCATTGAGATCAGTCCTGCACAGGCAGCTCTTGGTACCTCTATAGAGATCGAGACCATTGACAAACGTCATATCGATCTCAAAGTCCCTGCAGGAATACAGTATAATTCGACATTAAAACTTGGAGGCGAAGGGGTAAAGCGCCGCGGGCATTACGGGGATCTGCTCGTACGGGTGAAAATAGTTACCCCTAAATCCCTGAGCAATGAGCAAAAAGAATTTTACCAGAAACTTGCCGATCTGGAAGGCAGTTTTACCGGGAGCGGAGGATTTTTCTCGGGCATCATGGGAAAGAAAAAAGGGAAAAAGTGAAGGATTCTTTACTCCTCTCTTTTTGCATCTTTTTTACGCATATATTTTTAGTTCCTGCATGTAATGGGATAAGGATGAAACTGCTCTTTGAGCTATCCGGAGAGAACCCGACACTGCCCTTTGCAGAACTAGCCTGTGTCGGCACGATTCTTGAAGAGCGCCTGCAGGTTGCTGTGGTAAAATGTCCTGATCCCGAAAAAGCAAAACGGCTTGCCATGGCACAGGTAGTGCTCGAATATCTTGGGGAATGTGAACCCCATATTCCGGCATTCAAAAACTTACTCAAAGAACTGGCTGTTACCACAACCCGCACATTTGCCGGCAGGGCAAAGAAAGTGCATGGAAGGTGCAATGAACACAATCCCTCATCGCAACAGGAGTTCGAACGTGTAATTGGTGATATGATATCGGGCCCGGTATCTTTAAACAACCCCGAGACTGAATACCGTGCGATCCTCTCTGAAGACAAGTGTTATTTTGGGAGAGTCCTCTTCTCAATCAACCGTTCCGGTTATGATGCGAGAAATCCCGGGAAGCGTGACTTTTTTCATCCGGGTGTGATGATGCCAAGAATGGCGCGGACGCTGGCAAATATCGCAGGAGTGCAGTCCGGAGATCGGGTGCTCGATCCGTTCTGTGGCACAGGCGGAATTCTTATTGAAGCTGAGTTGCTGGGGGCAACTGCGATTGGCAGTGATTTCGATCCATTGATGGTGCTGGGAAGCAGGCAGAATGTTTTACAGGCATCACTGATGCTTGCTGACGCAACTCAGTTACCGTTTCAGGATCATTCGATCGATTCTGTTGTCACCGATTTACCCTATGGCCAGTCGGTCTGTATTAAAAAGGCAGATACCATGGATAATCTCTATGCCGATGCACTGGGCGAGATCGCCCGCGTCTTAAAAAAAGGACGGCGTGCTGTTGTTGTCACCCACCGGGATATTTCCGGCATTGCCCGGCAGCACATGACGGTTCTTCAGCAGCATGAACAGCGCGTGCACAAGAGTCTCACACGGCGCGTTCTCGTGCTTGGCCACTAATCCACCCATTTTTTTAAAGAATTATTTATGGTGCATCCGCGCCAGATATGATACGGTTGTTATGTACGCAAAAAAAATAATGTGCACGGGTTTTTTCGCGCTCCTTCTCCTCGTTCTTTGCACTCTTCCGGTATTGGCATATTCTCCTGATGCCACTGACTGGTATGCACAGGGAAACATGCTTATGAAAAATAAAAATTATACTCAGGCAATTGGTGCTTATGAAGAAGCGATTACTCTTGCCCCGGATTATTATGAAGCCTGGAATGGCAAAGCCGATGCCTTAAACCGGGCACAACAGTTTAAAGACGCACTCGCTGCATCGGATAAGGCACTGTCTTTGAATCCTGAATATGTGCAGGGATGGATCAACCGTGGCTATATCCTCTACAATCTTGGCAGGAATGATGACGAACTGAAAGCCTATGAAATGGCCATATCCATCGATCCTTCAAGCCCTGATGCATGGTTCAACAAAGGTTATTCCCTTGCAGGAATGAAACGGTATGACGAAGCCATTTCCGTCTTTGACACAGTCCGGTCACTCGACTTCGACTATCCGAATCTTGCCGCAAACCGGCGTATCGCAGAACAGAGCCGCGATGCAGCTACGCCATGGTATGTTAAAAACGCTCTCACTATGGGAATCATCGCCCTTTTTGCCGTTGGGGCAATCGCGTGGTTCATTTCCGTTAAGAAAGAATACTAATCTTTTTCATACCTGCCTCTTTCCTTACGAAAAAAAACTTCCGGACAAAACAGAGACGGAGATTCAATTAAAAAAAAGGGGATGCAGGGGCTTTAACCGGATTACCGGGATTTATCATAACAGATCTGTGCATCTTCGTGTTTGCCGATTGTATCCAGTATCCCGCCAATATCTTTCCAGATCTCTTTTCTGGATGCATCCAGCTCCAGCGCACGCTTGAATGCAGTCAGGGCATCCTGGTATTTTTCCAGTTCCCTTAAGGAGCGTCCTTTGTGGATCCATGCATCCACAAATTCCGGCTGAAGGGTGATCATATCGCTGTATGCCTCCACTGCCTCATCGTACCGACCGAGTGCATCAAGCGCACTACCCTTCGTGAAGTGGGCGATAGAAAATGTTGGATCGATTGCTGTCGCCCGATCATATGAGTCCAGTGCAGCTTTATCTTTATTCTGACCTGCAAGTGACATACCGTGACGAGTCCAGCCTACAACATTTTCGGGATCGAGTAAAAGGCCATGTTCATACGCAGATTGCGCTTCTTTAAATTTCCCCAGATCGTAAAAGGCATTGCCTTTGCCGATCCACGCATCTGCCAGTGTCCCGTCCTGCTCCAGTGCCCTGTCAAAAGCATCGATGGCATCGCGTGGCATACCCAGTTCAGCAAGTGCAACACCTTTGTGAATAAATGTTGTAGCTGCATGATCAATCTCAAGTGCCCGGTCATAGGACTTGATGGCATCCCGGAACTGCTCAAGTGCTGCATATGCAATACCACGGCAGGCAAATGTTTCGGCAGAGCGGGGCTTGTTCTCAAGCGCATGGTTGTACGCGGTGATTGCTGCATCAACATTACCGAGCTCAATATATGCCCGCCCCATCCAGAAGAATGCAGGAGCACAGGTTGGAGTGATCTCGATTGCGTGTTCGAATGCGGAAATGGCCAATTCATAATTGCCCAGTGAGAAATGCGCTCTTCCCTTTTCATAAAGCGCATCGGCAAATCCGGGGTTTATTGCCAGTAAGCGATCGAAGGTGACAATTGCATCCTTAAGATTCTCGTTCTGTATCAGGGCAAGGCCTTTTTCGTACAGCGCCTCTTCAGAATCAGGTTTTATTGCAAGTGCTGCATCAAAAGCAGCGATTGCATCTTCATACCGTTGAATCCGGGCAAGGGCAATCCCTTTGTGCTGGAATGCCTCACAATACCGGGTATTTAAGGCAAGCGCTTTTTCAAACAAGGCGATAGCATCTTCATACTGTTCCCGGTGAATCAGTGCAACACCCTTGTGATAAAACGCCTCGGTATAGGCAGGCTGGTATTCCAGTGCCAGATCAAAGGCATCGACAGCTTCTGTATACCGTTTCAGCTGGATAAGAGCAATACCCCGGTATAAGCAGGGAACAGCGTAGGTGGGGTCAATTGCAACCGCACGATCATAGCAGTCCAGTGCTGCATCATAATTGCCAAGATTTGTCTCCGCAATGCCACGATAGAGCCATGAATCGGCAAATATCCCGTTTTGTGCGAGTGCTTTATCAAATGCACTGATGGCCTCGTGATACATTGAAAGACCTGACAGTGCACATCCTTTCTGGAAATATGCTTCAGCGCATCCGGGCCGGTAGGACAGGGCAGCATCCAGATTCCTGATAGCTTCTTGGTACCTGCCCAGACGGACATTTGAGATACCAAGGTTATAATGTGCCTGTGCATCTCTGACATTGATGCCCAGTGCCTTGTTATAGCAGCTGATCGCTTCTTGCTCTTTTGACAATGCTGAAAGGGCGATACCTTTTCCTGTCCAGATCATGGAAGCAGTCGGGCGGATGCGCAGTGCAGTATCAAATGCCGCAATTGCATCTTCATACCGTCCGAGTCGGATAAGTGCCCGCCCTTTCTGGTACAGGGCGTCAATATTTTTCGGCTCTGTGGAAATGGCATTTTCAAACGATAGTACTGCTTCTTTATACATTCCCAGTTGGAAGAGGGAGCGTCCCTTATCGAAAAAGGCCAGCGAATAATCGGGGCGTATCTCAAGCGCCCGGGCAAACGCTTCAATAGCATCTTCGTACCCTCCGAGCGCGTAGAGTGCACTCCCTTTCAGGTACCATGCCTCAGCATTGGATGGATCGATCTCCAATGTCCTGACATAGGCTTCAATGGCATCATTGTACCGTGTGAGAACGGCCAGAGAGCGCCCACGGTGCAGCCACCCGTCGATCGATTGCGGGTCGATCTGGAGCATCCGGTCGAATGCGTCAATTGCATCATTCTGCCGTCCGGTTGCAGCAAGGGATAATCCTTTGTTGTAATGTGCGAGACCATTGCCTGCATCAAGATCAATGTTCCTGTTAAATGCGATGATGGCATCTTCGTGCCGTCCAAGGTGCGCGAGGGCAAGGCCTTTATCATAATAAATTGCAGCATAATTTTTCTCGATTGTTAATGCTTTGTCGTATGTTTTGACTGCCTCGCGATACATGCCCAGGGATGCCAGTGATCGGCCCTTGTCATAGAGCGCTTCACCAAATGCCGGATCAATCTCCAGTGCCAGATCCTGCTCTTTTGCTGCTTCTTCAAACCTGCCGAGACGATAGAGTGCCATTCCTTTGAAATGATGCGACTCTGCATGTGCAGGATCGAGCGAGAGCGCCCGGGTGTATACCGGGATCGCTTCTTTTGTCCGGTTAAGAAGATCCAATGAGCGTGCTTTGTTATAGACAGCTGCAAAATTATCAGGCTGGAAACTCAGGCATTGATCGAATGCCACAATGGCTTTTTCATGCAGCTTGATCTTTGCAAGGATAAGAGCCTGTTCCAGCCATGCAGCCGGATTTTCCGGAGTAAGTGAGAGCAGCTGCCCGTAGGATTCTGCTGATTGGACATAGTCTCCTGCTTCGGCTAATGCTGCAGATCGATAATAGAGTGTTGCGGTATTATCCGGGTCTGTTGCCAACGATCCATCCAGCGCCCTGACGGCTTCTGGAAACTTTTTGAGATTGAACAGGGCAAGACCCTTTTCATACAGTGCACTCGCATCTCCGGGTTTTAGTTGGATGACACGATCAAATGCCTGTATGGCGTTTTCCATCTTACCCAGAAGGGCATATGCCATACCCTGTTCAAGGAATGCACGGTAAGATTCCGGGTTGTACGAAATGGCGTTGGTGAACGCATCGATCGCATCTCCGTAACGCTTGAGATGCAGGAACACTGAACCTTTCTCAACCCAGATATCGGGATTAGTATCATTAAGGCGGAGCGCTGCATCGAAAGCAGCTCCCGCTTCTTCGTACCTGCCAAGGATTACCAGAGAGAGTCCCTGTTCATAGGAAGGTTCAAACCGCTGGGGAAGCTTTGCTGCTGCGGCTCCAAGAATTTCTGCTGACTCTGCATGCCTTTCAAGATGGGCAAGTGCACGTCCTTTTTCAAAGAGTATCTCTCCGTTATCCGGCTCACGCCCCAGTGCGATATCAAGAATATGGATGGCATCTTCAAATTTTTCCAGTCGCCCTAATATCCTTCCCTCTGATAAGAGGTGGGAGATATTGTAGGGATCACCGGTTCTGGCTCTCTCTAATGCTTCAACAGCCTCGTTATCCATGCCCAGATGCTCATACGCGATGCCGGTATGATACCATGCTCCTGAATGTTCAGGTTCGTGCGAGAGCATTCCTGCCAATGCAGTTATCTCTTCATCGTATCGCCCGAGTTCTTCAAGTGCAAGCCCTTTGGCCAGATACGCTTTGGTAAAACCGGGATCGCAGGCAATCGTACGGTCAAATGAGTGTATGGCATCTTCATACCTGCATAAAGCCACATACGCACGACTTAATATAAAGTGTCCATCCCGCTTGCTGTCATCCAGAGAGAGAGCCTGCAAAAATGCCACAATTGCTTCGTCATATCGGGATAACCGGAACAGCGCACAGCCTTTTTCGAAGAAGGGATCATACGTCTGTGGACTAAAACCGATCGCCTTTTCGAATGCATCTGCTGCTTTCTCAAACTGGCTGGTTTTAGACAGGGCAAGACCTTTGTTATACCAGACATCATAGTTGCCTCCGTCAAGACTGATGGCAGAGTCAAATGCCCCAATCGCATCTTTGAATTTTTTTATGTGCGAGAGTGCAATGCCCTTATGATAATAGGCCGGGGCATAGGACGCATTAACAGAGAGCCCCTTTTCAAAGGCTTTAATGGCTTCTTTGTAATAGGAAAGCCGTAGGTTAGCAAGGCCGGTGTCAAAAAATGCAGTGGCAAAATGCGGATCGATTCCCGTTGCACGTTCAAACGCACTGATTGCATCGATATCACGGTTCAACCGGGTCAGGGCTACCCCTTTGTCATAACAGGCATTGGCATATTTCGGGTTAATGGCAAGGGCGTGATCATATGATGAGACGGCTTCTTCGAATCGCCCGAGTTCAAAAAGGGCAATTCCACGATCATACCATCCGTTTGCGGACCCGGGCCTGGTCTCGAGGGCACGGGTCAGTGCATCAACAGCGGGTTCAAATTCACCTGTAGAGAGATGTGCGCTTCCTTTCCTGAACCATGCCGGGGCACAAGCAGGATCTCCTGACAGCACCCGCTCAAAACACTGTATTGCTTCACGGGTTCTTTCCAGTTCGAGATATGATTTGCCTTTCCGGTACCATGCAGTGCTGTTCTCCGGTTCCAATGCGAGAGCCCGTTCAAATGCTTCCAGCGATTCTGAGTACAGTTCACATTCATACAATGCACTCCCTTTGAGAATCCATACTTCAGCCCGGTTATTTTCACGATCCAATACAGATTCAATCGGAATAAGTGCATCAGTAAACCGGTGGAGTTTTGTTAAGGCAAGCGCACGCTGGTATATAACCGCTGCATCTTCAGGAGTCAGCTCCAGCATCTTGTCAAATACCTGCAGGGCATCTTCATGTTTGCCAAGCTGTGCATATGCCAGGCCAGACTGGTAGATCGCATCATGAATTGAAGAATCCTGCGTCAGTGCGGTCTTGAATTCCCTGATTGCTTTCTCGTATTTTCCGGTTTTATTCAGTGCAAGGCCTTTCTGGTAATGTGCTCTGGCATGTTCAGGAACATATTCAAGAGTATAATCGAATGATTTGATCGCTTCCGGGTAATTCCCCAGACGTGCAAGGGCAAGTCCTTTACCATACGCTGCGTCAGCGAATGTGGAATCCATGGATAACGTCAGATCATAGGCAATGATTGCATCTTCATCCCGTCCAAGCGCAAACAGTGCCTGAGCTTTACCAAACGCTGCATGTGCATCATTTGGACTTAGTTCCAGTGTCCGGGCATATGCATCAACCACTCCGCTGAAATCTTCCAGCAATGCCAAAACCTGTCCTTTCTCAAACCATGTAGCCGCATCATCCGGTGCGAGTTCGATCGAACGGTTCAGGGAACTCAATGCATCCGCGTATCGGCCGATGACAAGGAGGGCGTGCGCCCGGTTGAACTGGATCTGTGCGTCATCCTGACCGAGCGCGATTGCCCGATCGAAAGCAATAACCGCTTCTTCATACCGTTCAAAAGCAGCAAGCACGAGTCCTTTCTGGAAGGCGGCATCCGCGAGATGAGGATTGAATTCAAGGGTGAGATCGAATGCTAAAAGGGCATCTTCAAACCGGTGAAGATTTGTTAAAGCGAGCGACCGTTGGTACAGGATCGTTGGATCTGTCGGGGTGAGTTCCAGCATCCGATCAAAAGCACGAAGGGCATTTTCATATCTGCCAAGCTGTGCATATGCCAACCCGGACTGGTAAATAGCATCATGAATTGAAGAATCCTGCGTCAGTGCGTCCTTGAATTCTCTGATTGCCCGTTCGTATTTTCCGGATTTATTCAGTGCAAGACCTTTCTCGTAATGTGCTCTGGCATGTTCAGGAACATATTCGAGAGTATAATCGAATGATTTGATCGCTTCCGGGTAATTCCCCAGACGTGCAAGGGCAAGTCCTTTACCATACGCTGCGTCAGCGAATGTGGAATCCAGGGATAACGCGAGATCATAGGCAATGATTGCATCTTCATCCCGTCCAAGTACAAACAGTGCCTGAGCTTTACCAAACAATGCATGAGCATCCTTTGGACTCAGTTCCAGGGTTTTTTCAAATGCCCCAACTGCGCCGCTGAAATCCTCAAGCAATGTCAGTACCTGCCCTTTATCATACCAGGTAGCCGCATCTTTTGGAGCGAGTTCGATAGAACGGTTCAGGGAACTCAACGCATCCGGGTACCGCCCTGCAACCAGAAGCGCATGTCCACGACTGAATGTAATCCTGGCGTTCTCATCACCTATGGTAAGGGCGTGATCGAAAGCACCAATCGCCTCATCATTCCGGCCAAGAATAAAAAGTGCCAGCCCTTTGTGATATGCTGCATTCTGAAACTGCGGGTTGAGTTCAAGGGTGCGATCGTATGCGGAAAGGGATTCATCGAATCGTTCAAGCCTTTGAAGCGTCTCTGCCTTTTCGAACCAGGCAACTGTGCATGAACTGTCGTTTGCCAGTGCATTTTCAAACGCGTGTAATGCATCATCAAACAGGGCCATCCGGGCATATCCCTGCCCTTTGTAGTACCATGCTGCCGGGTTCCGGGAGTCAATGGCCAATACTTTTTCAAAGAGAGTGATTGCATCTTCCCACCGTTTAAGGTGCATGTAAGCTTTTGCCCGGAAGAACAGGGTTTTGATATCCTGTGACCTCTGTTTTAAGGATTTTCCCAGTGCCTCTACCGATTCCTTGAACCGGTTCAGACGATATAGTGCGTATCCCTTGCATGTGAGGATATCAGGATTTGCCTTGTCATAATCCAGTGCATGATCAAGGGATATGACCGCATCTTCATACCTCTTAAGTTTAATGAGAGCCACACCCCGTCCCCGATGTGCCTGCCCGTTCTCAGGATCGATAATAAGTGCTGCATCGAATGCGGCAATTGCGTCTTCATGTTGTCCAATCTGTGCAAGGGCCAGACCTTTTGCCAGCAACGACGGGGCATCGTGGCTGTCACTTGAGAGAGCCCGGTCAAATGAGAAGATCGCCTCAGCGTAATTCCCCAGTTCATAGAGTACAAATCCTTTTTCTGCATGAACCCGTGATGTATCAAGCCCAAGGGTAATGCACTGGTTGAATACTTCAAGCGCAGACTCTGCCTTTTTCATCCGGGTTAAAGCCAATCCTTTTTCATAGAGGATATCGACCGAGTCTGGTTTAAGCACGAGAAATGCATCAAAGGTTTCCACAGCATTTTCAAACTTGTGGAGTGTGACTAATGCTCTTCCTTTACTGCTTAAGGCTTCATTGTTTACCGGATTGATAGTAAGCGTACTGTTAAAAGATTCCACAGCATCTTCGGTGTGATTCATCTTTACCTGTGCTATGCCTTTATACAAAAATGCCCGTTCGCACGCGGGATCCAGGCGGTTGACCCGGTCATACGACTGAACAGCATTATCATATAATCCCTGTTTATCAAAAGCCCGTGCCTGCCCGTAGAGTGCTGTAACCTCTTTTGGATCTACGGCTATTACCATGCTGAATGCATCGACAGCTTCCGGATATCGTCCCAGTACAAAAAGCGCACGTCCTTTCTGAAGATACGCAGGTTCGAAATCGGGTATCAGGCTGTTTGCCTGTTCAAATGCAGCGACAGCATCGGAAAAATTACCGAGACGGAACAGAGTGATACCTTTGTAATAGAAGGCTTCCCCAAATGCGGGCTGGTTAGCCCGTGCCTGATCGAATGAAGTTGCCGCATCAGAAAAAGCGTTAAGACTGAGTTGTGCACGCCCTTTGTAAAACCATGAATGAACATTGTTCGGTTCGATATCAAGCGCGTTATTGTAAGACAGGATTGCTTCCTGGTAGCGCTCTCCGGCAGAAAGACAGAATCCTTTGATCAGCCAGGCATTGGCTATCTTCGGACGGGTCTCAAGCGTCCTGGATAGCGCATCAATAGCCTCGGCAAATCTTCCCAGTTCCGCAAGTGAGAGCCCTTTGTGATACAGGGCGTCGGTGTATCCCGGATCAAGTTCCAGTGCCAGAGCAAATGACGCTACTGCCTCTTCGTGCTGAACCAATAATGCGTGAGAGAGTCCTTTCTGGTAAACGATTTCTGCTCTACGGGGTTCAATTTTGTGGGCATCTTTAAACACTTCAATTGCATCGCGGTAATTCTCCAGATGGACAAGAGCCCGTCCTTTCTGGTAGAGCGCATCTGCGTTATCGGGGGCAATTTCAAGAGTGATATTGAACGAGAGCACCGCCTCTTCGAACATGCCAATCGCGCAGAGGGCGATTCCTTTGTGATAGAAAGCAGGGGCATAACCGGGAATCAGATCGAGTACATGATCAAAGGATTCTATTGCATTTTTATGTTTTTCCAGATGGATGAGGGCAAGTCCTTTATCGAAATATGCCTGTGCATTGGTCTTGTCCAGCTCGATTGTCCGGTTAAATGCACTGACTGCCTTGTCGTATTGTTCAAGATCAAAAAGGGCAACGCCTTTCAGGTACCATGCTCTGGAAAACTCCGTATTGATCTCTATTGCCCGTTCCGCAGCAGCAAGAGAATCTTCAATGCGTCCCAGATCATGCAGTGCGAGCGCTTTATTAAAAGCTGCATCAGCGGATTGGGAATTGAGTTCCAGCGTGCGGTCAAAGGAGTCGAGTGCATCCCGGTGCAGGCCAAGTGTGTAAAGAGACAGTCCTTTCTGGTAGACGGCAGATACATCTGTGGGTAGCAGCGAGAGAGCCCGGTCAAATGCGGTAATC
This sequence comes from Methanoregula sp., assembly GCA_030651815.1. GTDB lineage: Archaea > Halobacteriota > Methanomicrobia > Methanomicrobiales > Methanospirillaceae > Methanoregula. The sequence goes on along the minus strand of JAUSBW010000014.1, from coordinate 5,506 downwards.
GCATCGTTATGCCTGCCGGTTTTTGCGAGTGCATACCCGCGGTTAAAATGCGCCTGTTCGAGTTCGGGATCCATCTCAAGCGCCAGATCTAACGAAGAAACAGCATCATCAAACCGGGAGAGTTTCAGAAGCACGAGCCCTTTATGGAGATGCGCCTCGCAAAAAGCCGGGTTCAGTTCCAGTGCCCTGTCGTATGCTTCATTGGCCTCAGTGAAGTTCCCCAGATCGAACAAGGCCCGGGCTTTATGATAATATGCATGGGAATTATGGGAATTCTCATGGATAGTCCGGTCGAAATCCTTAATTGATTCCCGCAGTTTACCGAGATGATAAAGAGCCAGCCCTTTTTTTAATCGTGCGTCAGTGTATTTTGGTTTGAGATGGAGCGTTTTATCAAAGGAAAAGACTGCTTCGCTAAACATCTCTAAGTTTGCATAGGACTGTCCCTTGTGGTAAAAAGCAAGGGCATTTTCAGGATCATAGATGAGGGCTTTATCAAATGCCTCAAGGGCCTCTTTGTTCCGGTCAAGTTTCTGGAGTGCGATACCCCGGTTAAAGTGCCCCTGTGCATTACTCGTATCATTCTCAAGATTACGGTCAAAAGATTCGATCGCTTCTTTGTATTTACCCAGTTTGAGGTAGGAATATCCTAAATAATAATAGGTTTCTGTATACGAAGATTCCATCTCCAGCGCCCGGTTAAAAGCATCAATCGCTTCCTGATACCTGCCAATCTCTGTTAATGATCGGCCTTTATTGTACCAGACCGGGGCTGAGGGTTTAAGCGCAATAGTCTTATCAAAAGCAACGATTGCATCCTGATGATCCCCAAGTTTTGAGAGGGCAAGTCCTTTATGGTACTGGGCATCGTTGTTGGCAGGATCAATTTCAAGAAGCACTTCAAACACATGGATTGACTCTTCTACCCGGTTGATCTTTTCCAGTGACAGCCCTTTGTAATGGAATGCCTCAATGCTTCGCTGGTTCAGTGCAATCGCATTATCAAACGCATCGATGGCATCCTGGTATCTCCCCAGATCATAATATGCCCTGCCGCTTTTTACCCATCCGTCGACATGCCCGGGATCAATTTTTACCGCTTTGGTATACGCAGTAATGGCATCGAAGGTTTTGCCGAGTTCATTTAAGACATCACCTTTACGAATCCAGATATCCCGTAACATTGGATTTATGTCCAGACCGCGGGTGTAGGCAACAATCGCTTCCTGAATTTTTCCTGTCTCATACAGGACATGCCCTTTTTTCACCCAGCCATCAGACAGGTTCGGATTAATCTCGAGGGCTTTTGTGAATGCGATCAGTGCCTCTGGTTTTTTGCCCAGGCTGATATTTGCATTTCCTTTCTGCATCCAGATATCGATAAGAGTCGGGTTTAACGAGAGGATACGGTCATCTGTTTCAATGGCATCTGCATACCGGTTGAGCTGGATTAATGATCCCGCCCGGTAGATCAGCGCCTCCATCAGCGATGGATTTGCTGCCAGACTCTTATCAAGGCTCAATACCGCTTCTTCATGGCGGGAGAGGTGTGCAAGTGCCATACCCTGGTACATGTACCCGTCAGAAAGTGACGGATCCATTTCGGTTGCTGACGTAAGTGCCCCTAATGCCTTCTCGTATTGTTTTGACTGGAGACAGGCTATGCCAAGGTAATGATAGGATTGGGGTGACGGATCCTGCTCAATCGCCTGTTCAAAAGAGTTTACTGCATCCTCATATCTTTCAGACTGGATAAGAGATATTCCCCTGAAGTGATAGGCCTGTGCATTGGTGGGATCGATGAGGAGCGCCTGGTCAAAAGCTCTGACAGCTTCTTCGTAACGTTCCCGCCCGGCAAGAGAGATTCCCAGATAATAGTATGCAGGGCCATTTTCGGGTTGCAGAGTTAGTGCATGTTCAAAGGCCTTTATCGCATCATCATACCGTTCGCGCCGGGCAAGAGCAAGTCCTTTGTGATAGAGCGTCTGAGGATCATCCGGAACAAGTTCAAGCGCCTGATCATAGGACAGCACAGCTTCTAAGTGTTTACCCATGCGGGCAAGTGCTGTCCCCCGCTCATACCATGCCGGAGCGCAACGCCGGTTGATCTCCAGCACCCGGTCAAATGCTTTTACCGCATCTTTAGTTTTATCCAGGGCAGAAAGGGCGAGACCGGAATAATACCATGCCTGAATATTTCCGGCTTCATCCTCAAGTGCCAGATTGAGTATAGTGACCGCATCAGAAAACCGGGAGAGATTGAACAGTGCTATCCCTTTTTTTACGGTGGCTTCGGTGAGTTGGGGATTTAGGGCAATTGCTTTTTCAAATGCTTCAATTGATTTTTCTTCCAGCCCTAAATGAGAGAGAGTTACACCTTTTTTGAGCCATGCATCCACAAGAGCGGGATTTTGTTCAAGTGCATTGTTGAATGAGACATTTGCATCTTCGAATCGACGGAGGTGCATGAGGGCTGCGCCTTTCTCATAGGCAGCATCTGCATGTTGAGGGGAGAGAGCAAGTACCCGGTCAAATGCAGCAACGGCATCGTCAAACCGGTTGATCTGCATGAGGGATTTTCCCCGGTAATACAGGGCATTGAGGTGCGCGGGGTCAATATCTGTTATGCTCTCGAATGCCTGTAAAGCTTCATTGAATTTTCCGATATGGAAAAGTGCCTGTGCTTTTTCGTAGAGAGCATCGATATTCTGAGGAGCGAGTGCAAGAACGAGCTCAAACGTCTTTACAGCTTCATCATATTGTTTATTTTTTATCAGTGCATGCCCTTTTTTAGAGAGTATCTCTTCATTGTCAGGATCGATCTCCAGTGCCAGATTATAAGAACCAATTGCCTCCTGCACTCGGTTAGTGAGAAGAAGTGCGTTCCCCCGCTCATAATGGGCACGGGAGAAACGGTTGTTGATCTCCAATGCCTTATCGAATGCCCGGATTGCCTCATCAAACCGGTTTAAGGAAAGAAGGGCAACACCCTTATAGCACCATGCCCAGACATCCCGCGGGTTCTCTTCAAGGGAACGGTTAAAAAGAACGATTGCCTCGCCAAACCGGTCAAGGTTAACCAGCGCAATTCCCTTGCGGACTGATGCTTCGACATGTTTTGGGTTTAAGTGAATTACCTTGTCAAATGCGGCGATGGCATCATCCTGCTTCCCGATAGTTGTAAGGGTTGTACCCTTGTGAAACCAGGCATTGATGAGGGAGGGGTTCTGTTCAAGTGCTTCATCGAATACAGGAATGGCATCTTCAGGCCGATCAAGATGCACAAGAGCCATTGCTTTTTCATACAATGCACCGGCATTCTGCGGGGACAGAGCAAGAACGCAGTCAAAGGCATCTATGGCATCATCATAGCGCGCCAGATGCATGAGCATGATGCCCCGCTGGTAGAGGGCCAGCGTGTGGGATGGATCGATCTCTGCTGCCCGGTCGAAAGCATCAAAAGCATCATTATACCGGCTAAGGCTGGCAAGGGCGAGTCCCCGGTTATAATGCGCATTTACATATTTGGGATTGATTGCAATGGCCTTTTCAAATGCTTCAATTGCCTGTTGGGATTGTTCAAGTCTCGCATAAGCAAGACCCATGTCATAAAATGCCTGTGCATAATCGGGTTTTATCTCTATACTTCGCAGGTATGCCTCAACTGCATCTTCATATTTTCCGAGTTTTGCAAGCAGGAGTCCTTTCTGGTGGTATGCCTGGTGGTTCTGTGGTTGTTGATCGATTGTCCGGTCAAATTCAGGTATCGCTTCTGCATTTCGTCCCAGTCTGGCAAGAGCGAATCCTTTGTGATACAATGCATCAGCATATGCCGGACGGATTTGCAGAGCAATGTCATAGGCAGTAATTGCTTCAGCATAACGACCGAGATGTGCATAGGACAATCCCTTCTGGTACGCTGCTGGCGCACATGCAGGATCAAGGAGATGCGCATCATCAAAGGATTCGATGGCTTCTCTGTACCTGCCCAGCCGGGTGAGCGCAACCCCGCGATAATAGTATGATGCTGCATGATCTTCTTTTTTGTTTAACGCATGGTTAAACGCATCCAGGGCTTCATCATATCGGCTGACGTTGATGCAGGAAACTCCTTTTAAATAAAAAGCATCAGCATTTGATTGATCAAAAGAAAGTGTCCGGTCAAAATCCTGCATTGCTTCATCATAGTCATTCAGGAATGCATAGGCAATTCCACGATTATAGTATGTTTTGGCATGAGCCGGGCTGAGTTCAGCAGCGTTATCAAATGCGCTGATGGCCTCACTGTATTGCTGGAGCTGGTTATGGGCAAGTCCCTTGTGATACCATGCATCTGCACCATTGGGATTTAGTGATAATGCCTGATTGAGTGCAGAGATGGCATCTTCGTATTTCCCGGTTTTTAAGAGTGAAATGCCTTTTATTGCCCAGATATCAGCATGATCCGTCTCATGTTCGAGGAATTTTGCTGCTGATTGTGCAGCTTCTTCATAGCGTTCCTGTTTTGCTAATATGAAACTGCGGTAATACCAGACCCATATGTCGGTGGGGTCCAGTTCGCTGGCCTTTTCGAATGCAGCCAGCGCTTCATCGTATTTCCCGATTTCATAAAGTGATATTCCGCGGTTATAGAACGCCCGGGCATATCCGGGCACAATCTCAATCGCTTTGTCGTAAGCGATGATTGCTTCATGGTGCCTGCCGATATCTCCAAGGGCTATGCCTTTATTGTAGAATACTTTTGCATGTTTTGGATCAATGGTGAGCGCATGATCGTATGCACTGATTGATTCTTTGAACCGCCCTAATTCGTACAATGCAATGCCTTTTAAGATCCAGGCTTCGGCATTATCAAACCGTATAGATAGCAGTTGTTCGCAAGCATCCAGAGCTTCTTCGTTCCTGCCAATCTGCGCTAATGTTGCCGCTTTGTTATACCATGCATTTGGATCACCAGGTTCGATCGACAGGGCAAGATCATAAGTTATGATAGCCTCATCAAATTTCCCGAGATCATACAGGGCAATTCCTTTAAAATAATGGGCTTTTGCAAGTTTGGGAAACAACGCCAGTCCCCGGTCAAACATGACAATGGCTTCCTGGTACCTGCCAAGGTCATAGAGTTCGATGCCCTGACGCAATAATGCTTCAGCATCACTCTTATTCATGTATTTTTTTACCTCGCACGATAAATTTTTTAATATTTTTGGATTTTCACGTGGCAGTACTAAGGGGATATAAGTTTTATAAAGGCGGCATATACCCTTTCTGGTACTATATATGTACATCAGGGATTTATGAATCCTGTTTTTATACAGGAAAGAAATGCAGGAGTGACATAAAAAAAAATGAGATTATTTTCCACGGTAGTGTAAAGATTCAACTGTAAATTGAACAACCCTGACTCTAATTGATCAAATGTAACTGATCAGTAACGTATAAACCCATCGAAACAATCCGAAAAAGAGGTTCTTCAATGATCCGTGTGGGTAAGACCTGTTATCAA
>JAUSBW010000285.1 GCA_030651815.1 Methanoregula sp. | reverse complement strand
GAGATCGCACAAACCACTACAATGAGTGAACGATTGGTCAATGAGTATATTGCGTTAATCGAAGAGGAAAAAAATTTAACGGAGGAAGTTAATGACTTTAGCTGAACAGATTTCCGACCGATCTGACATTTGTCGTCATTTTATGTTCAAGGATCTCGCTCGTGAACTGGAACAGACCACAGGACGGGTCAATATCAGCGAACTATCCCGGGAGGCCGGTTATTTTCTATGCAAACCTGATGGAACATACTTCGTTGATGTCACGGTTCTTTTCCGGCTATTAAAAAGGATGGATCTTACCGGATACGGGAGATTTTTTTTTAAGAGAACTGATCTCGAACGACAGTGTCAACGGGCCTTAAGAAGAGCTGTGCAAAAAAAAATTATTAAGTTAACCTGGCTCATAAAACCAAGGAAAAATGAGGGGGATCTGAACAGTTACTCCATATTTTTTGTGAGCCGCCAAAAAAAATTGGAATTATTTCGAAATCTTGCAAACGCAAAAAAAAAAATATCCGGAAAAATTCCTTTACAGAATAGTAAAACCGTTCTTCACCAGCCATCCCACCCCATCTACATACTCATCCCCATGGATATCTCGGTCAACCCCCGATTAATCACCATTTACCTCATCGTATAATGCCCCAATCGCCAAAATAACCTTGAATTGAGGCGCATATAATGCATTCTGAGGCACCTTATTGCGGCTTTGGCTGCACTTTATTTCCGACCCGCTGCTTACCAAACCCTGGAAGATTTAGAGCAAAAACTCACTCATCTCCTGAAAAGGTTAAAATGAACTCTTTTTGCTGTTTTATCCCACATACCAGTCCCGACGGAATCCAGGCGTTTTACGGGGTTTTTCAAAAATGCCCCGTTTGACAAACCGGGCGTTTTACGGGGTTTTAGGGGTTGCAGCCCTCCCTTTTTCATGATCCCCCCGCACCCACTGTCTGAAATGGTTTTTTTTGATTATCCGTGGGAGGCCGGCAGGAACCGGTACGAGTGGAGCAGGGATTAAAAGGATGGGATGATGGGCCGGGAATTTATTATATTTTATTTTTCGCGTGCCCGGTTTTTTGTAGAAAGTTTTCCGGAATCCAAAAAAGAGACTTCACGTTTTTTTTTAAGAAAGACCGTTCAGGAATTTTTTGTACCGTTTTTTCCGGATTTTTTTATCCAAAAATATTATCACAGCGCCAATTTACCTGCAAAGTGGCAGAGGCATTCAGACGAGTAAAATTACTTCCGCAGCATCGCGATCTTCGAACCAACCGGAACTCCGCCCGCCTCTTGTGCAACCGGCCAGCATTTTGCTGCCATCAGGTAGGCAACCGGTGGCAGGTTGTCCATTTCGGAGAGAGACTCGAAGTTGGCCATGCCTTTTGCTATGATAATTGTACAGTGCTTAATCGCGCTCCGTAAATCATCGGGAATTTTCTCCATATCTATGCCGATCTCCGCCCCTCCCCCGGTTGTCGTAAGGCAGTCTGCTATGAAATCGAGGTGTAAGTCCCACGCATCCTGCAGAGTTGCATCGTTGAGGGCGGGTGCATCCTTGACCGCGAGTGTCACATGTGCGCCCTGGGACTTCAGGTACTTGATGAGCAGCCGGTCGAGTACAATCTCACCACAGTTATCGCTTAAGTATACAACGCGGGTACAGAGTGGAAGGATCGCATCCGTATCATCAATTGTCAAGCCTTTTTCAAACTCACTGTCGAAAAAGACGGAAAAATCTTCCGCAACCATATGTCCCTTCACGCCATAATCGAAAGTGTTGCCGATGACTGCTGCAAGCACATGATCCCGGAATGTCAGGAGATCGCCCTGCACTTTTTTGCAGACTTCGATTGCCTGCCGGTTACCCTGCTTTTTGAGCTGGGCAAACGGATCAGAAGTTCCCAGAATTTCATAAGCCCTGCGATGGATTTGGCTTGCGATCTGCGGATGGCTTAACGGTGCATTGCGGATTTCTTCTAAAAGAGCAGTGCATTGGGTGACCGCCTCATCAGTCTTTGCATCCGTAGCATTGCATAATGTGCACTCCAGTCGCACGCGGGATACGAGACAATCTGTACAGGTGCCGGTAATCTTCATGACAACTCCTGAAAAACAATAATTTAATGGGGCCACTGAGATTTGAACTCAGGTCAGAAGACCCCCAGTCTCCTAGGATGGCCAGGCTACCCTATGGCCCCGTTCTCATAATGTAGGACGAGATTCCTTATGTAACTTGTTGTAATGAAAAAGAGTGGGCAGATTTTTTTGCTCATTTAGATCTTGCCCCGTTTGAACTCCTCAACTCTCATGATGAGTTTTTTAAGTTCCGTATCTGTAATCCTGATCTTGCCATCAACCGTACTAATCTCTTTTAATAGTTGCCGGATTCGCACGTACATCTGATAAAGGATGAACTGCCGGGTTACGGATAATACCGATAACTTTACCGGTAACTGTTGTATCCCTGCTGATCAAAAAGCAATATGTATATATGCTTCCATCAGGTATTATCAATCAGATAGGGTAGTGCAACAGGAGCCGGTCCATGTTGAAAGAGAAGATCTCTGCATTTATCGACAAGATTAAGGCGATTGAAGGGGTTTCAGCATGTGCCCTCGTATCTCGTGACGGGATCATCGCAGGAAAATTTTTTGACCTGGATATGAATGAACCGTGGTTTGGTGCGCTGTCTGCAACCATCCTCGCATCGGCAGAGTCTGTCGGGAGTATTATCAAGCTAAAGACCATGGAGTCCGTAACGATCCGAACGCAGGATACCTCCGTCATCGTGATGGGTGCCGGGGAAAATTTCCTTATCACCGCAATAGTCAGAGATAAAACGAATGCCGACAAAGTGCATACAGAGATGCATGCAGTCGCCAAAAAGATCGGGGAGGTTATGTAATGTTTACAATACTTGTAGTCGATGACAGCCCATTTATCGTCGATGTCTTCGTCACAATGCTGGAGCGCGGCGGGTACCGCACCGTTGCTGCATATGGTGGGGAGGAATGTTTAGAGATTTTAAAGACGGTTACTCCCGATCTGATCCTTCTCGACATCATGATGGAACCGATGGATGGGTGGGAGACGCTTGAAAAGGTCAAGGAAAATCCCTTAACAAAAGAGATCCCGGTACTCATGCTCACGGCAAAACAGCTGACACCTTCAGAAGCCCAGGAATATGGTATTTACATAGAAGATTACGTCTTAAAACCCATCACCCACCGCGAACTCTATGATGCCATCGAACATGTACTCAATCGCCGGCAGTCCATAAAATCAGATATGGATATGGCAAAAGAGTCCGGTTTCGATGCAGAGATCATCACCGAATATGCCCGCCTGAGCAAGAGTATCGATGTGAACAAGCGTCTGATGAAGATTCTTGAAACCACATACAACTTCAATGATTCAAAAGTCCGTATCAGCGACGAGATATCCCGTGCGATAAAGAGCATGGAAATGAACATAAAATTCCAGGAGAACCGGCTACAGCAGATAAAAGGCGAACTCTCCGGGAAGTCTGCGGAAAAATAACCCGTTCACCGGATTATTCACATAAACTTATGAATACTATTGCTGTGTATATTTCTCTGCATTCGGATTACAGATATCGTTTGTTATTGATGATTAATCCGTTGTTTAAGTGGGAGTGCATGAGGGACTATTATCGTGAATGATTCAATTCTGATTGTTGATGACAGCCCCTATATTGTAGATGGTCTTGTAGCACTTTTAAAACGGAAAGGCTTCAAACCGATTGCAGCCCACAGCGGGGACGAAGCCATATCCCTTCTCTCTGCCAACAAACCCGATCTGATCCTGCTCGACATCATGATGGAGCCGATGGACGGATGGGAGACGTTAGAGAGGATCAAGGCCAATCCGGAAACCCATGATCTTCCTGTTCTCATGTTCTCGGCAAAAAAGATCACCCCTGAAGAGGCACAGGAGCACAGCCTCAACATTGAGGATTTTGTCTCAAAACCGGTCAACCCTGCTCAGCTTCTCGACTCGATAAAACAGATCTTTGAACGCCGCAGCAACGTGAAACTGGAGGCCGGGGTAGCAAAGGATGCCGGTCAGGATGCGGCAATCATCGGCGAATACTCCGCGCTCCGGAAAAGTATTGAAGTTGACAAAAACCTTCTTGCGGTTTTGAAAAATTCAAGCGGTATGAATATCACCGGGCATGCTGTACCCGAAGATGATCTGCAGGCTATCAACAAACTCGACCAGAAGATTAAGGTTGACGAGCTCCGCTTAAAGGAGATCAATGAGAAGTTTGCAAAAGAGGGCTGAGGCCTTCATCGAATCGAATAAAAACGAGAGAATATTTATATAGTTTTCTTACATTGTTATAATGCTGTACATCTTATTCCATATTGGGTTCGTAGCTCAGTTCGGTAGAGCGCCTGGCTTTTAACCAGGTGGTCGGGGGTTCAAATCCCTCCGGGCCCGTTGCCACGAGCAATCGTGGGTTTTTTGCGGTGATGCATCTGAGAGGAAATCTGTTTATCCGGGAGGGGGTTTTTCATTGAGCACCAAACTGAATGTGTTGAACCACGAGATGGTGCCAGACCATCAAATCATGAGTGAGGAGGAGGTTTCTGCGCTCCTCACCACTTACAACATCACTACCGAACAATTACCAAAAGTATTCCATGACGATCCAGCGGTCAAAGTGATCGGCGCAGAAGCCGATGATGTGATACGAATTATCCGTACGAGTCATACAGCCGGAAGGGCTGAATCGTACCGTCTCGTGGTAAAGAGACCCAAGAAATAATTCCGGGGGGGTTTTAAGTCTGATTGACAGAAGTATTTTATCGAGGGCGTATTTTTCACGGGAGCATGTTGCGCGCCACCAGCTTGACTCCTATAACTATTTCCTGAAGTATAAATTACAAAAAGTGGTAAAAGAAACGCAGATCATAGAAACAGATATTGAGAACCGGGGCAAGAACAACGAGGCAGTCTGGGTGGAACTCGGCGAAATAACGGTAAAAAAGCCGCTCGTCCGGGAAGCGGATGGTTCGCAGAGCGAACTTTACCCCTGCGAGGCACGGCTGCGCAACCTGACGTATGCTGCCCCGATCCAGTTAGGATTAACCCTCGTGCGTGGTGAGGACCGGCAGGAAACGATCGTCACTACGATCGGGCAGCTTCCTGTCATGATCGGTTCGACATCCTGCAACCTCTATGGTATGAATGACGAGCAGCGCATAGCCAAAGGCGAGGATGCATTCGATCCGGGTGGATATTTCATTGTGAACGGTACAGAGCGCGTGCTCATGACTTTAGAAGACCTTGCGTCCAACAAGATCATGACCGAGTCTACTGAGCGGTACAATGAGCCCATCTATGTAGCAAAGGTGTTCTCGCAGTTCAGGGGATACCGTGCACTTGTGGTTGTTGAACGCAACAAGAAGAACCTGCTTGAAGTCTCGTTTCCCTCGGTTGCCGGCCACCTGAAATTTGTCGACCTTATGCGTGCACTGGGCATGATCAATGACCAGGAAGTTGTCAACGCAGTCTCGACCGATGAAGATATCCTGACATTCATGATGCAGAATCTCGAAGAGAGTGAGTGCGACTCGGTTGACGGTGGTATCATGTATGTGGGTAAGAAACTGGCACCCAACCAGACCCGGGATTACCAGCGCAAGCGGGCTGAGTTCGTGCTGGACAACTATCTCCTGCCCCACCTCAACTACTCCATACCAGCCAACTTAAAGGAAGATGATGAGGGATACCACGAAATGATTCTCTCGGTCCGGCTTGCAAAGGGCCACTTCCTCGGGCGTATGGCAGAGGCCTGTTTCGATCTCGTGCTGGACAAGCGCAAGATCGATGACAAGGACCACTACTCCAACAAGCGGTTAAAACTTGCCGGAGATTTAATGGAAGATCTCTTCCGTATCTCATTAAACCGGCTTACCCGCGACATCAAGTACCAGCTCGAGCGCGCAAGCATGCGTCACCGCGATCTCTCGATTGGAACGGCCGTGCGTGCCGATGTGCTGACTGAACGCCTGCTCCACCCGCTTGCGACCGGCAACTGGGTAGGGGGAAGGACCGGTGTATCACAACTTCTCGATCGCATCGACCACATGGCCGTGCTCTCGCACCTGCGCCGCGTGATCTCACCACTCTCACGTTCACAGCCTCATTTCGAGGCGCGGGATCTGCACCCGACCCAGTGGGGTCGGATCTGTCCGAGCGAAACACCAGAAGGTCCGAATTGTGGGCTTGTCAAGAACTTCGCCCAGATGGTCGAGATCAGCAAAGGGGTAGATAACGAAGAACAGATCCTGCAGATCCTGCACAACCTTGGTGTAGAACCGATCAAAGGAGAGTCCCGATGAAGAGATCACGCGTGTTTGTTGACGGTGCACTTGTCGGACTCCATGATGACCCAAAAGCACTGGTCGCCAGTATCCGGGCCATGCGCCGCCAGGGTGCGATCGCTTCGGAAGTGAATGTTTCCCACAAGGAATACAATGGCGATGTCGTGATCCTCACCGACCAGGGCCGGGCCCGGCGCCCGCTGATTGTCTTAAAAAACGGTGAACCGCTTATAACCGATGCCGATCTTCAGAAACTGGCTAAAAAAGAGATCGATATTTCCTGGTTTGTCCAGCGCGGTATGATAGAGTTCCTGGATGCCGAAGAGGAAGAAGATCTCCTCATTGCTATGAACTTTGATAAGATCACGCCCGCTCACACCCACTTAGAGATCGACCCCTCCCTGATCCTTGGTATCGGTGCAGCACACGTTCCGTTCCCGGAACACAATGCAAGTCCGCGTGTCACCATGGGTGCAGGAATGGTCAAGCAGGCGCTCGGTTTTGGATGCGCCAATATGAAGCTCCGCCCCGACACCCGTGGGCACCTGCTCCACTATACGCAGAAACCGCTCACCCACACCCAGACATCAGAGCTGATTGGTTCGGATGACCGGCCCGCAGGACAGAACTTTGTCGTTGCGATCATCTCCTACGAAGGCTACAATATTGAAGATGCGCTCATCTTTAACAAGGCATCCATCGAGCGTGGGCTCGGACGCTCCCACTTCTTCCGTACCTATGAAGGCGAAGAACGCCGGTATCCCGGCGGGCAGATCGATCGCATCGAAGTACCTGAAGAGGAAGTCGCCGGTGCCCACGGTGCCGAGTCCTACAAGAACCTCGATGAAGATGGTGTCATCAACCCCGAGACCGTTGTTGCCGAGAAGGACGTGCTGATAGGAAAGACTTCCCCGCCCCGGTTCCTTGAAGAACCGACAGGTGAATTAATCGCCGTAGAGAAGCGCCGCGACACCTCTGTTACTATGCGCAGCAACGAGCATGGCATTGTCGACACCGTGATCATCACTGAGGGCGAGAACAGCTCCCGGCTGGTCAAGGTGCGCACCCGGGATCTTCGAGTACCGGAAGTCGGTGACAAGTTTGCATCCCGGCACGGACAGAAAGGTGTTATCGGGCTGATCGCACCACAGGAAGACATGCCGTTCACAGAGAGCGGACTCTGTCCTGACCTTGTGATCAACCCCCACGCAATTCCGAGCCGTATGACTGTCGGTCACATGCTTGAGATGATCGGTGGGAAAGTCGGGTCGCTTGAGGGAAGGCGTATCAACGGCACCGCATTTGGTGGCGAGAGCGAGGCAAATATCCGCGGTTCGTTAAAGAAACTCGGTTTCTCCCACAACGGCCGCGAGATCATGTATGACGGTATCACCGGCAAGCAGTTCAAGGCCGATGTCTACATCGGTGTGATCTACTACCAGAAACTCTACCACATGGTATCAGCAAAGATGCACGCCCGCTCGCGTGGACCTGTGCAGGTGCTCACCCGCCAGCCTACAGAAGGTCGTGCCCGTGAAGGCGGTCTCCGGTTTGGAGAGATGGAACGCGATGTCATGATCGGACACGGTGCTGCAATGGCGTTGAAAGAGCGCCTGCTCGATGAGTCGGATAAGGTGATGGAATATGTCTGTGCACACTGCGGTATGGTTGCGATGCTTGACCGCAAGCGCAATATGACCCGCTGCCTTGCCTGCGGTAACGAGACCGATATCTACTCGGTCGAGATGAGCTATGCATTCAAGCTCCTGTTAGATGAGATGAAGAGTATGGGAATTGCACCCAGATTGAAATTACAGGACGTGGTGTAAGATGCCATCCCCAAAACGAATCGGACAGATTGAGTTCGGCCTGTTATCCCCAAAAGAGATCCGTGAAATGAGCGTGCGGAAGATCATCTGGGCAGATACCTATGATGACGACGGGTTCCCCTACCCGCAGGGACTCATGGACTTAAACTTAGGGGTGATTGACCCCGGTCTCCGGTGCAAGACCTGCGACCAGAAGGCCAGCGAATGTCCCGGGCATTTCGGGCACATCGAGCTTGCAAAACCCGTCATCCATGTCGGGTATACACGGTTGATAAGAAAACTCCTGCGTGTTACCTGCCGCTCCTGCGGACGCGTGCTGTTAAGCCCCGAAGAGATAGAGAGGGTAGTCGGAACGGAAGATGACCAGACCGGTGACCTGCTCTCAGAAAAAGATGTGAAAAAAGAGCGCATATGCCCCCACTGCGGCGACCAGCAGCTCAAGATCAACTTCGAGAAACCGACAACATTTTCTGAAGTGGTAGTTGAGGAAGGCAAGAAGGTTGAGCACAAGCTCACTCCGGCAGATATCCGTGCACGCATGGAGAAGATCCCTGACGAGGACTTAATTCCACTGGGCATCAAACGCCCGGATGTTGCACGTCCTGAATGGACGATCTTAACCGTGCTCCCGGTACCCCCGGTAACCATGCGCCCGTCAATTATCTTAGAGAACGGACAGCGCTCGGAAGATGACTTGACCCACAAGCTTGTGGATATCATCCGCATCAACCAGCGGTTCAAGGAGAACCAGGATGCAGGTGCACCCCAGCTGATCATCGAAGATCTCTGGGAACTCTTACAATACCACGTCACTACTTACATGGACAATGAAGTGGCAGGCTGCCCTCCGGCACGCCACCGCAGCGGCAGGCCGTTAAAGACACTCTCGCAGCGTCTCAAGGGTAAAGACGGTCGTTTCCGTGGTTCCCTCTCCGGTAAGCGTGTGAACTTCTCATCGCGTACCGTTATCTCTCCGGACCCGAACCTCTCGGTACGGCAGGTAGGTGTCCCACGGGCGGTTGCAAACGAGATGACCATTCCCGTGCGTGTCACCATCCATAATATTGAGGAGCTCAAGCAGATTGCGAGGACCGGGCCTGTCCGCCCGGATGTTAATTCGCCCTGTGGTGCCAACTATGTGATCCGCCCGGACGCACGGCGCCTCCGGCTCGCTGAAGGCAATCTCGATACTGTGTCTGACATGATCGAGCCCGGCTGGACTGTCGAACGGCAGCTCAGGGACGGCGACGTCGTGCTCTTCAACCGTCAGCCCTCGCTGCACCGCATGAGCATCATGGCGCACAGGGTCAAGGTCATGGAAGGCAAGACATTCCGGCTCAACCCGGCGGTCTGTCCTCCGTATAACGCCGACTTTGATGGCGATGAAATGAACATGCACGTGCCCCAGACTGAAGAGGCGCGTGCTGAAGCCACCATCTTAATCTCCGTGCAGGAGAACATCCTCTCACCCCGTTTCGGTGGCCCCATCATCGGCGGTATCCACGACCACGTGTCAGGTATCTTCATGCTCACGCATGATACCCGCTGGTTTACAAAAGAAGAAGCTCTCTACCTGCTCCGGTATACCCGCATTGAACGCATGCCAGCACCGGGCAAAGTTGAGAACGGGGTAGAATACTGGAGCAACAAGCAGGTATTTTCAGTTATCCTTCCCGTTCATCTCAACATGGTCTTCCAGGCAAGTTCCTGCGAGAACTGTGATGTCTGTAAAAAGGAGCTCTGCGAACGGGATGCGTATGTCCGGATCTTTGACGGAATACTTGAGTCAGGCACGATCGACAAGAAAGCGATCGGTGCGTTTGACGGGCAGATCGTCAACCGTATCATCCGTCAGGAAGGTATGAGTCGGGCGACTGACTTCATCGATGACATGACCAAACTCTCGATTCGTGCGATCATGTTCGATGGTTTCTCATTTGGTATCGATGATGAAGACCTGTCCAGGATCGAATATGGCCAGATCGAGGAAGTGCTTAAAAATGCATCACTCGATGTTGACCGCCGTATCAAGATCTACGAAGACGGGCAGCTCGAACCCATGCCAGGGCGAACCGTTGAAGAGACGCTCGAAATGCAGATCATGCAGGTGCTTGGAAAAGCCCGTGACCTGACCGGTGAGATTGCAGGCCGGCACCTTGGTCTGGGCAACAGCGCAGTGTTAATGGCAGTATCAGGTGCCCGTGGTTCTATGCTCAACCTTACGCAGATGGCAGGTTGTATCGGCCAGCAGTCCGTTCGTGGTGAGCGTATCGTCCGTGGTTACGATGACAGGACGCTCCCGCACTTCAGGAAAGGAGAGCGTGGATCGGATGCGCACGGTTTCATCCAGCACAGTTACAAGGGCGGGTTAAATCCGACCGAGTTCTTTTTCCACGCAATCGGTGGCCGTGAAGGTCTCGTTGATACTGCCGTTCGTACGTCCCAGAGCGGATACCTCCAGCGCAGGTTAATCAACGCGCTGCAGGACTTAAAGGTGGCATATGACGGAACTGTCCGGACAACCGGTGGCAGGATCATCCAGTTCGAGTATGGTGAAGATGGCACTGACCCGACCAAGAGCGCCTTTGGCGACCCGGTCGATGTCAAGGGTATCGTTGAGAGTATCTTAAAGGAGGAAGTCTGATGGCGCTCGCAGAGAAGTACGAGAAAAAAGTTGAGGCCGCAGACCTCCCGGTCAAGACAAAAGACCAGATAAGGAAGTTCCTTGCAGAAAAAGAGATCACCGATACCCAGTTTAAGCAGATCCTTGAACGCGTGATCAAGGAGTACAAGTCCACCAGGATTGAGCCGTGCGAGGCAGTCGGTGTGATTGCCGCCCAGTCCATTGGTGAGCCCGGTACGCAGATGACTATGCGTACGTTCCATTATGCGGGTGTCGCTGAGATCAACGTTACCTTAGGTCTGCCGCGTCTCATCGAGATCATGGATGCGAGAAAAGAGCCCAGCACACCGACCATGACTGTCTTTCTCGAGTCCGATTACCGCAACGACCGTGACCGGGCCCGCGAAGTCAGCTGGCAGATCGAGGCAGCACCCCTTCATGAGTTCGGAGATATCACGACCGACATGGAGAACATGCACGTGGTTGTGCACCTGAACACAAAGGTCTGCGACAAGCGTCAGATCTCACCGGCAGAGATTATGGAAGTCGCGCCAAAGAAGATCCGTGACCGCAGGCACTACCGTGACTTTGAGCATGCGGTTGATGAGGATAAAGCCACCATCACCTTCTCCCCAAAAGACAAGGAGAGTTACCAGAATCTCTTCCAGCTCGCAGAACACGTCAGGAAGGTGGTTGTGCAGGGTATTGATGACATCCTGCGTGTCGTCGTCCGGAAGGAGGGCGGGGAGTATATACTTTATACTGAAGGCTCCAACCTTAAAGACGTATTTGATGTGGCTGGTGTGGACACTACGCGTACCCGTACCAATAACATCAGTGAATGTGCAAACGTGCTCGGTATCGAGGCAGCCAGAAACGCGATCATCTTTGAAGCGGTATCCACACTCAATGAGCAGGGTATCTTAGTAGATGTCCGTCACCTGATGCTTGTAGCAGATATGATGTGCATGGAAGGCGAAGTCAAACAGATTGGACGGCATGGAATTGCTGGCGAAAAGGAGAGCGTGCTCTCGCGTGCAGCATTCGAAGTGACGGTCAATCACCTGCTTGATGCTGCCGTTGCAAATGAAATAGATGAACTGAGCGGCGTTACCGAAAATGTCATTGTCGGTCAGCCGATCCAGCTCGGTACCGGTGATGTTAAACTCATCGCAGTCAGACAACACGACAATTAAACTTAAAAACACGAGGAATTGTACATGGATTTTAATGCTTCACTCAGAAGAGCCATAAAGACCGGAAATGTAATTCTTGGCCAGAACAACACAGAAAAATGCGTCAAAGAGGGCAAAGCCCAGATGATCGTTCTTGCAGGCAACTGCCCGGCAGCCTTCAAGTCAAAAATTACTGCTACAGAGAACCTCTTCATTCACACCTTTGAAGGTTCCAGTGTGGCGCTCGGAAAAGCCTGCGGAAAGCCGTTCATGGTCAGCACTCTTGCGATCATCAGCCCGGGCGAATCAGATATCCTGTCCCTAAAGAGGGCATGATAATATGGGCGAAGTGATACTTACTGAAGACTGTATGCGCCTGATCTCTCAGTTCGAGAGCCTGACCGGCGCGGGAAGCCGCGACTGTGTGATGGATGACCGGAATGCCCGTCTCATCTTTGTGATCAACCCCGGTGATATGGGGCTTGCAATCGGTAAGAAGGGTGCCTCGATCAAGAAGGCTTCTGAAGCAATGAGCAAGAAGATCGAAGTCGTTGAGTACAACAGCAATGTCGAGCAGTTCATCAGGAACTGTTTCTTACCGGCACAGGTCACCTCGCTGCTCTTTGAGGGCGAACCCGGAGAGCAGACGGTTCAGGTAGAAGTCAGTGACGCAGACCGGGGCATTGCAATTGGAAAGGACGGGAAGAATATCTTTAAGGCAAAGAAACTTTCCCAGCGCCATTACGATATCGTTGATGTGCAGATCCTCCAGAAACCGACGGATGATCAGCCCGAAGACGAACAGTCTCACCTATAATTTTCTTTTTTTAGTTTTGCATTTTGTTGTGCACTATACAGGTAGGGTACTTTAATAAAAACGGGCTTGGGGGGATTTGAACCCCCGACATCCGGGTTAGAAGCCCGGCGCTATGTCCAAGCTAAGCCACAAGCCCACGTGGTGCCTGATAACTTCGTTCTCCATGATAATTAATCTGCTTCATGCGGCGCTTTAATTTGCACGATAAAAAAGATTATTTTTTCGAACCAGTAAAAAATCTCAAAAATCTTTAACGCTCTTTAAGGTTCCGGTACTTTGCGCCTCCACCCCCGTCGCGTGGGCATCCCCCCTTTTTGGGACAGGACCACAGAAAGTTAGTGAAAAATCTGCTGAAAAAAGAGAAGAATAAAAAACAGGGGTCAAGGGGATGTTCCCCATGGGCTGCCTCCCCCGCCGAAGAAGAGAGGGGGTAACCTTCTACCAACTATAAAAGAGCAAGCGAGCAACAGGAAAAAGAGGATTTCAACTGTGCTGTAAAAATAGCTGAGCATGGTGCTGGCTCCGCAAAAGTAAATTAATAAAATATATCAAATGTTGGGGCGAATTTATTTTCATTCGTTTTAACGAACGGGAAGTCTGATATGAAAAAAATCTCTCTTGTTATAGGTGCGTTGTTGCTACTGCTGTTGCTCCCGAGTGCTGTATCTGCATTGGGTAATATTTCTGTGAGTTCCGATCCAGTGGGTGCCACTATTTATGTGGATAATGAAAATAAAGGAACAACTGTTGCTCCATCGTTCACTGTTACCAATGTAGCAACTGGGACTCGTGGGGTTGTTTTGCAGCTCAGTGGATATATGAATTTTACAGCGAGTGCTGTGGTTACCGATGGTGGTACCTACCCAATTGTTGCTACCCTGACTCCCAATCCCCCCGCCCCGACAATCTTAAGTATCACTCCAATCGACGGGTACAACAATAGCGCGGTGACTATTACTCTTGCAGGTACCGGTTTTGTTTCCGGAGCAACGGTTAATCTTACAAAATCTGGACAAGCCAATATTACTGCTACTTCTGTTTCATTTAGTTCTGCAATCCAGATTGCCCCTATCTTCCCGATTACGGGAAAACCCGCAGGGATCTGGAATATCGTTGTCACCAATCCGGATGGACAGTCTGCTACCTATTCGAGTTTTGAGATCAAAAATCCAGGCACCGTAGTCACCCTGTCATCAATAACTCCGCCCAGTGCCGTTACCAACACCACCGCTTCAATTACCGGTCTTGCCGGTACCAATTTCCAGACATCTGCAACTATGCGACTGAGACGATCCGGGTATAATGACATATACGGTACGGTTACTACTTTGTCATCAACGGCAATTACCGGGACGTTCAACCTAACCAACCAGGTACCTGGCCCTTACCAGGTCTGCGTGATCAATCCCAGCACGGATGCTGTCTGCGGCCTGACGTTCACCATCAACGCTATCTCATCCACAGCAAACGGCAGCATCAACGTTATATCCAGCCCCTCCATCTCCAAAATATTCTTAAACAACGTCTTTCAGGACTATACGCCGATGACGCTCTACAACATCACCCCTGGTACCTACACGGTGATGGTGCGAAGCGCAGGATACAATGACTATTCAGAGAGCGTTTCAGTAAGTGCCGGAAATACGTCCTATGTTACCGCATCGCTCGTTCTCGCTCCGGAAGTAACCACGACAACTACAACGGTTCCACCAACAACGGTGACAACGGTGAAAACTACGGTAAAGTCCACACTAAAAGTCCCCACACCATGGCCGACAGATACACCGACACCCGCATCGCCCGTTGGGGTTCTTGTGATTCTTGGTGCGGTTGGCGTGGGACTTATTGTACTCAGGAAATTGTAAACACTTTTTTTTAAACCCACATGATGCGTCGGGCCATAAGCATAGAGGATAAAAATACCAGTGGGTATTTTCACCGATCTTTGGACACAATCGAAAGATTTGGATGCCGGAAGATCATACGATTCCTTGGCGATGGAACATATCACCGTTGAAAAGATCATCGAGATTCACGATGAAGTGATTTTAAATTATGAAGGTACGTCAGGAATTCTATCGGAATCAACATTAGACTAGCTGGTGTACCGCCTCAAC
The DNA here is from genome assembly GCA_030651815.1 of Methanoregula sp. Taxonomy (GTDB): domain Archaea; phylum Halobacteriota; class Methanomicrobia; order Methanomicrobiales; family Methanospirillaceae; genus Methanoregula. The sequence goes on along the minus strand of JAUSBW010000285.1, from coordinate 16,285 downwards.
CGCAATAAACGTGTATTCCGGAGGGCTGCACTTGCCCTCCATGCAATATGTTCCCAGCACCCGTTCATTGACGGGAATAAAAGGACGGCGCTCATCGTTTCGGAAAATATCCTTGGACGGGAAGGGCTATATCTCGCAGTGGGTGATGATCAGATTGTGGAATTCATGCTGGGAGTTGCTTCGTACCGGACCGGGCTGGATGAAATAGAGATGTGGATACAAAACCACGCAGAAAAAATGGACGAATAGATCTCAGAGTTTGCTTAGGATTTTGAGGGCTTTATCGTGGCGGATCATGGATTTTTTTAGGATCACCCGCTCCGATGGGGTGAGCCCTCCGCTTTTCTCCACTCCCTTTTTTATGTCAGATTTTTTATCATCTTCCATGATCTCATCCTGGATTCTTTTTATTTATTGGAATCCATGAGGATAATTATTTTTCTATACTGGCAGGATCCCCGGGATAATTTCGCCGGGACCCCCCCACTCTTTCCCATCTACCCTCTCCCGATCTTCCTGATTCCGGCATCATCCATCAACCGTTTCATCTGGTAAATCGCGATGCTGTTCAGTTTCACCGGCCGTTCGTGCTGGGAATGATTCTCGTTGATAAACAGGGCATTTAAGTTTTCCAGATTGGAGAGATACACGAGCTGCGAGATGTCGGTGTAATCCCGGATATTTCCGGTCTTGTCAGCGTTTGCCTCACGCCACTCCTTTACGGTGATACCGAATAATGCCATGTTGAGCACATCCGCTACGATTCTTAAATCGTGGTAATCTGCTGCCGGGTAAGTTCAGTACAATCTACCCGTTTCAGGCACCGGCAATCTCATATTCCTTTGTGGGGTCATCTTTTTTTTTGTTGTTTTGGGCGGATGACCGGTTTGTTGTTTTTTAGCGGAGCGGGCTTTTTCGATGAGAGGCAGAACGGTGGTATCCGCAGGATTGATCCTGATCACCTGTTCATAACAGGAGACCGCCTTGTCATAATCCTCAAGTTCATCGAATATACGCCCTTTGTCGCTCCATGCCTGTGCATAGGAAGGATCGAGGGACAACACTTTGTTGTAGGTATCGAGGGCTTTTTGAAATCTGCGCAGTTGCGTGAGCACGCGCCCTTTGTAGTACCATGCATCAACATACTCCGGACTGAGGGTGAGCACTTCATCGAATGCCTTTGCAGCTTTTACGTATTTTCCTTGTGTGGCAAATATGCATCCTTTGCTGAACCATGCATTGATGAACGCCGGATTGATCGACAACAGCTGATCAAAGGCTGCGATGGCATCCCTGTACCGTTCAAGTTTCATGAGGTAGGTTCCCTTATTATACCATGCATCGACATGGTCCGGGTTTATTACCAGTACCATAAAACAGGCAGACAAGGCTTCCTCGTGTCTGCCAAGATTCGCAAGTGCAACGCCTTTATTGAGCCACGCCATAACATATTTGGAATCGATGGATAGCGCCTTGTTGTACGCAGCAAGAGCCTCCTCGTGTCTGCCAAGATGATCGAGCAGTTGTCCCTTGTTGTTCCATACAATACTGACCTTCGGATTTATGGAGATCGCGTGATCGTAGGCTTTCAGCGCTTCTGTGTTCCTGTCCAGCTTGGAGAGTGCGTTTCCTTTGTTGCTCCATGCCAACACAAAATACGGATCAAGGATAACTACCTGATTGAATACAGCCAGGGCTTCTTCGTACCTGCCGAGTTGAGCCAGCACATGCCCTTTATTGAACCATAAGCGGGAACCCTTCGGGTAGATTTGTATCGCCCGATCAAAAGCAATGAGAGCTTCGTTAAACCTGCGGAGTTGAACCAGTGCGTATCCTTTATCAGACCAGACAAAGGGGTCTTCCGAATCGATTGCAATTGACTGATCACAGGCATCTACGGATTCATCAAACCTGCCCAGCCTGGACAGGGCAAAGGCTTTCCGGAACCAGATCCGGGCTAAATATGGATTTAAGGCCAACGCCCGATCATAGGCATCGAGCGCAGCTTGAAACATGTCCAGATTGACGAGCGCTACACCTTTACTGCTCCATGAAGCGTCCAGCGCCGGGTTGAGCGCGAGCGATTTATCGAATGCTTCCAGCGCTTCCACATCCTTGTTGAGTTCGAGTAGTGCGGTTCCTTTGATGCACCAGGCAACTGCTTCCAGCGGATTAAGTGTGAGCGCTTTATTGATTGCTTCCAGCGCTTCTTTATTCCGGCCAAGATTCACAAGCGCAGCTCCTTTGAGAGTCCAGGCAATATCAAGCGCCGGGTTCATGGAGATGACCGTATTGAATTCTTTTAACGCTTCTGCGTTCCTGCCACTGTTGAGCAGCGCGCCTCCTTTGACAATCAGTTCGTTTATGCCCATGATAAAAACTCCGTGTTGTATACTCTTTACCAAATGCACCGAACAAATTATCAGTGCTTTTCTATGTAACTGATCCGGCTTTTACCGGATTTGTTCTCCATTGCTCTGCTTTTAAAGCGCCCCAGGATCATACGGTCTGGCATGTGCGCCACAAGTTCATCCGCATTTCTTATGGGATGGCGGGGAATCTTACGGGTTTTATCCCCGCCCCGGGGGTTTTTTTCCCGTTAACTTTAATGCAGCCCGGCTTTCGAACTGTACCCTTATAGACTTTTCAAGACAGGAGATAGCTTTGCTAAACTTCCGTAGTTTTCTGAACAGGTCTGCTTTGTTGCTCCATGCCAATGAAAATAACGGATCAATGGATAACGCTGTATCAAAGGCAGACATGGCTTCCTCAGTTCGGTCCTGTTTTACCAGAATTTCTCCGATATTGCACCATGCATCGGGAAGGGCCGGGTCAAGAGAGAGCGCTTCATTGAATGCCTTTTTTGCGTTCTCGTGTTCCTCCAGTTGTGAGTATGCAACTCCTTTGTTGTACCATGCATCGGTATACTCCGGATCAATGGACAACAGATGATCATAGGCATCAATGGCTTCCGGATACCGTTTGAGCCTGGCAAGAGTGTTTCCTTTATTGTACCATCCCTCGATATACTCCGGGTCTGTTGCCACGGCTTTGTCATAGGCATCAAGAGCTTCTTTATCCCTGTTCGCATGAACAAGTGCATTTCCTTTATTATACCATATCACGGCAAGTCCCGGGTTTAGGGATAACGCTTTGTCGTAAGCAACCAGAGCGTCATTGGTTTTTTTAAGATAATCGAGTACTTGTCCTTTGTTGTTCCACGCTGATGCGAGATTCGGATTAATGGCGATTGCGCGATTATAGGTTTTCAGCGCTTCAGTGATCCTGCCCAGCTTATAGAGCGTGGCTCCTTTGTCAACCCATGCAATTGCATTACTCTGGTCATGAGTTACCGCTTTGTCGAAAGCAGCCAGAGCTTTTTCATAGCTGCCGAGCCGGGTCAGGACATGTCCTTTATTGGACCAGATGTCAGAGTTCTTCGGGCTGATTTCCGTTGCCTTATCGAATGCAGCGACGGCTTCATTAAGCCTGCCCAGTTTCATTAAGGCGATTCCTTTCCGGTTCCATATATCTTCATTTTCCGTATGTATCGATAAAACCTTATCGCAGGCTTCGAGTGCGTCTGTGTTCCTGCCAAGACGGGTGAGGGCAACGACTTTATTGCTCAATGCAATGACAGATTCCGGATCGATCGAGAGCGCTTTATTGAATGCTTTCAGTGCTTCCTGTTCATTGCCGGAAATCGCCAGTTTGATTCCTTTGGATATCCATTCATCTGTGTTCATAATCGGGACCTTGCATGGGGATTTACGGAGGTGTTTTTGTTTTCCCATCTTTGCGAGTAGTGTAAAGTGGCTAAGGGCAGATTCAATCACCCTGATTCAAATCTATCAAAAATACTTTTTTATGGACGTATAAACGCATCGAATCTCACTAAAAAAATGCCATACCTGCGCAATCGCGATTGATAATACAGATGATCAATTTCCAGATTCCCGGAATCAAACAACCTCCGGGAGCTATTCTCTCCTGTTGGGAGGGGGCAGATCCGTTGCATATCTTTTTAGCAGGGCAATAACAACCTGTCGATTTTTCAGGTTTTTTTTCGAGACATCCAGTCGAAGTGTTAATGAGATCGACAGGTTAATGAACCCGGGCAATTCCTCTTTGATTATTTTACATAAAAAAAAGAATCCCTAAATCTTCCCACTCGTTATCTTAGCAAACGTAGCAGTAAAAATCCCCGGCATCCCCCGGATCTCTTCCATCACTGCTGCGGGGACTTCACTATCAACATTCAGGACCATGAGTGCATGCTCGCCGGGCTGGACCCGTCCCACCTGCATGCCGGCAATATTGATATTACATTTCCCGAGGATGGTGGATGCCCGCCCGATAACCCCAGGCTTGTCCAGGTGGCGTGACACGATCACGTAGCCTTCTGGGATCATGTCCATAGTGTAGCCGCCAACAGCGACAATGCGGCTGCGGCCCTTGAAAAAGACTGTGCCGCTGACCGTCTCTTCTCCCTTGTCGGTCTTGATTCGGATGGTGATGAGGTTCTTAAATCCGCTGGATTCCTGCGTGACGGTCTCGCTGACTGTGATCCCACGTTCCTTTGCAATGAAATCCGCGTTCACAATATTGACCGGCTGCTGGAGGATCGGGTCGAGCAGACCTTTGAGGGCAAGCCGGGTGATATACTTCATGCTCCCTGCATAGGCGGAAAGTTCGCCGCCGTAAATGAGCTCCACGGATGAAAGGCGCCCGCTTGCGATCTGGATGACAAACCTGCCCATCTTCTCGGCAAGCTGGGCGTAGGGTTCGAGCACTTCCGCCAGTTCCGGCGGGACCATGGGGGCGTTGACCACGTATTTCGCAGACCCACCCTTTAAGACTTCCACGCACTGCTTTGCAACGGACACGGCTACATTCACCTGTGCCTCGATCGTGCTTGCCCCGAGATGGGGGGTCACAATGATCTGGTCGAGCGTGAGCAGCGGGGATTCGGTCGGGGGCTCGGTCTCAAAGACATCGAGTGCTGCCCCAGCCACCTTGCCGCTCCTGACCGCATCGTAGAGCGCTTTCTCATCGATGATGCCACCGCGTGCGCAGTTGATGATCCGCACGCCATCCTTCATCGTCGCAATGCTCTTCGCGTTGACCAGGTGTTTTGTCTCGGCGATCAGGGGCGTGTGCACAGTGATCACATCGGCAACCCTGAAAAGATCTTCAACCGACATCATCTCAACGCCGAGCTGGGCGGCCCGTTCCTTTGTTATGAACGGATCGTAGGCAACGCATTTCATGTCCATCGCAATTGCCCGTTTTGCCAGCTCGCGCCCGATACGCCCGAACCCGACAATGCCCAGCACCTTCTCGTTGAGTTCCACACCCATGAACTTGCTGCGTTTCCATTCCTTCTTTTTGAGGCTCGCAGTTGCCTGCGGGATGTTTCTTGCCAAGGAGAGCATCATTGCCATCGTGTGCTCGGTTGCTGCAAGGGTATTTCCTTCCGGCGCATTGGCAACGATAATTCCTTTTCTCGTTGCCGCATCCATATCGATATTGTCCACGCCAACGCCCGCACGGCCGATAAACTTCAGCTTCTTACCAGCCTCGATCACCTTCGCATTGACATCCGTGCTGCTCCGCACGAGCAGGGCATCGTAGTCCCCGATGATCCTTAAGAGCTCGTCCTCTTTCAAGTCCGTTCTGACATCCACGTCAACAGCCTTTTTGAGGATTGCAAGCCCTTCTTCCGCCAGCGGATCACTGACGAGCACCTTTGCGTTTGCCATAAAACCCATACAATATCTGCGCCATACTTAATCAGGGTTATTCTTTACGAGCCGGCAGGCTCTCATGCACATTATAAAGAAAGATGCCCATTATGACTGGAACAGCCGTCCGTAATTGTGACGGGCGATGATAATTATTATACAAGTGGAGTTGACATCATAAGTGGTGCGAACATGAAAAATGTGCCTAATATTCTCTGGCTTGAGGAGATCCGGAAAGAAGATATTATCTCAGTCGGGGGAAAAGGGGCGTCTCTTGGTGAGATGGCGTCCCTTGACCTTCCTGTACCGAGAGCTTTTGTGGTCACTGCTCAGGCATTCCGCAGGTTTTTGGTAGAGGCCGATCTTGAAGAGAAGATATTTTCATCATTCGAACGGCTGGATGTGGAGGACAACGAGGCGCTGGAAAAAGCTGCCGACCATGCCAAAAAGCTGGTGATGAAGGCAAAGATGCCGGCAATCATCAGGGATGATATCAAAAAGGCATACAAAAAGATGTCTGCCGAAGATCTCATTGTCGCAGTGCGCTCAAGCGCTACGGCAGAGGATCTTCCGGACGCCAGTTTTGCCGGCCAGCAGGAGACCTATCTCAATATCAAAGGGGAGGCAAATCTCCTCGAATCCGTCCAGAAGTGCTGGGCATCGCTCTACGGGGCACGGGCGATCTACTACCGGGCAAAACAGGGATTCGATGACCACACGGTCAATATCGCAGTTGTCGTCCAGCAGCTGGTCCACTCCGAAAAAGCAGGGGTCATGTTCACCTCCCACCCGATCACGGGCGAACCGCAGACCATCATCGAGGGCTCGTGGGGACTGGGCGAAGCAGTGGTATCAGGTTCTGTCTCTCCGGACAAATATGTCTTTGACCAGCGAACCGAAAAGGTCATAGACACGCTCATCTCCAACAAAAAAGTCGAAATTATCGCCGATGGTGAGCACGGAACGAAACTGGTAGATGTTGCACCAGCCCGGCAGGACGCACAGGTGCTCTCGGACGCAGAAGTTGCCAAGCTTGGCATGTATGGCAAGATTGCAGAGAACCATTACGGCATGCCGCAGGACGTTGAATGGGGAATTGTGAAAGGGACTATCTATATCCTTCAGTCCCGGCCGATCACCACCATCGGGTCAAAAAAGGAGAATAAGAGCATGTCTGGACAGAAATCAGAAGCAAAGATCATCTTAAAAGGTCAGGGTGCAGCACCCGGTATCGCTTCAGGAAAAGTCGTAGTCATCCGCGATGTAAAAGACACGGGTTCTGTCCGTGAAGGCGATATCCTTGTCACAAAGATGACCAACCCGGACATGGTGCCGGCCATGCGCAAGGTGGCTGCAATCATCACCGATGAAGGCGGTATGACCTGCCATGCAGCGATTGTGAGCCGTGAACTAGGCACCCCGGCGATTGTGGGGACCAAGACGGCCACCAAAGTGCTCACGAACGGGCAGCTGATCACAGTCGATGGCGAGAAGGGACTCATCTATGAAGGGTTGCTCCCACAGGCAGCCCCGGCTCCGTCAGGAGCCCCTCAGCGGCTGGTCGCCCAGTCCTCCTCGATCATCACTGCAACCAGCGTAAAGGTGAACGTCTCTATACCCGAAGCAGCAGCACGGGCAGCGGCAACCGGTGCAGATGGTGTCGGACTGCTCCGGATCGAGCACCTGATCCTCGGCCTGAACAAGACACCGGGCTGGTTTATTGCCAACAACAAGGAAGACGAGTTCGTCAAAGAGCTCCACGATGGCATCAAGATTGTCATGGATGCATTCCCGGGAAAACCCGTCTGGGTGCGGACGCTCGATGCACCGACCGACGAGTTCCGGAACATGCAGGGCGGGGAGAGCGAACCCCATGAGCACAACCCGATGCTCGGCTGGAGAGGCATCCGTCGCGATCTCCAGAGCCCGGACCAGTTCCGGATGCAGGTAGAAGCGTTCAAGCGCCTCTGGAAAGAGGGATACGATAACCTCGGCATCATGTTCCCGATGGTCTCCCACCCCGACCAGTTCGTTGCGGCAAAGGAGATGATGCGGGCCTGCGGAGTCGATGTCGAGAACGTCAGCCTCGGCATCATGATCGAGATCCCGTCGAGTGCGATCATGATCGAGGAGTTCCTCCGGTGCGGGATCAAATTCGCATCGTTCGGGACAAACGACCTTGTCCAGTACACCCTCGCAATCGATCGCAACAACGAAAACGTAGCGGACATGTACCAACCGCATCACCCGGCGGTCCTTCACCTGATCCACACATCGATCCAGATGTGCAGGGCCTACAATGTGGAATGCTCAATCTGCGGCCAGGCCGGCTCCGACCCGAAGATGGCAACATGGTTAGTCGAGCACGGTATCTCGAGCATCTCGGCAAACATCGACGCAATCGCAAAGATCCGTGAGGCGGTTGCCCGAACAGAAAAACGTATCATACTCGAAGCCGCGAGATCAAAAGATGCTGAATAAGGGATGTTCTGAAGAAGAACTCTTCTCTTTTTTCTCCCGGAAAAAACGGGAGGATCTTGATTACGATTGCATCCTGAGCTCCATGTGCACACTCCCACACCCGGTTGCTGTGCGGGCGCACTGCATGTTCATGGAGACCAACCTCGGCGACCCCGGACTTTTTCCCGGCACTACCTCGCTTGAACAACTCTTGATCAAAAGATTCGGTGATCTCTATCACTGCCCGGAGGCAGGGGGGTATGCCACCAGCGGAGGCACCGAGTCCAACCTCCAGGCACTCAGGCTTGCAAAGGTGCAGAATAATGATATCACCTACCCAAATGCAGTAGTCCCGGAATCGGCGCATTTCTCGTTTAAGAAGGCCTGCGATATTCTGGGCATTGAGATGCGGGGTGTTCCACCCTCTGATGATCTCCGTATGGATGCCGTTGCCGCCGCAGAGCAGATCGACAGCAACACCATCGCGCTTGTGGGGATTGCCGGCACCACCGAGTATGGCATGGTAGATCCCATCGCAGACCTCGCAAAGATCGCATACCAGCATAACATTTTCTTCCATGTTGATGCTGCATTCGGGGGTATGGTAATCCCGTTTCTGGATAAGCCAGTCCCGTTCGATTTCTCACTGCCCGGCGTAACAACGATTGCAGTCGATCCGCACAAGATGGGCATGAGCACGATCCCGGCCGGCTGCCTGCTCACCCGGGAACCGGAGATGCTCAATGCACTCAACATCGACACTCCTTACCTCACGGTGAGACAGGAATTCACCCTTGCCGGCACACGCCCGGGAGCACCGGTTGTCGGGGCGCTTGCCGTGCTCGATTACCTTGGGTTTGAGGGCATGCGGGCGATCGTATCAGGGTGCATGAAGAACACGCACCGTCTGATTGCCGGCATGGAAACTTTCGGTTTCCCGCGGGCGGCAACACCGGACGTGAACGTTGCAACATTTATTGCAAAGAAAGAAGATATTCCCGAGCCATGGATGGTCTCATGGACGAGGCCGGGACATCTTCGAATCGTCTGCATGCCCCACGTGCATGGTGATCGCATTGAGGCATTTTTAAAAGATATTGGTGAATTACATGCTTGACAGACTGGTAGAATCCTTAGAAACCTGCCCCATGGTGAAACGGGGGGAGTACAATTATTTCATCCACCCGATCACCGATGGCGTACCGATTGTAAAACCCGCACTCCTCCGCGATGTCTGCACCGCGATGATCAAGGTGCTGGATTTAAACAACGTAGACAAGATCGTAGTTGTGGAAGCGATGGGCATCCACATTGGCGCAGTTCTCTCAACAATGACCGACATCCCGATGACCATCATGCGCAAGAGGGTGTACAACCTCCCGCACGAGGTCCCGGTCCACCAGACCACCGGCTACTCGAAAGGCGAATTGTATCTCAATGGAGTATACAAAGGAGACCGGGTCGTGATCATCGATGATGTGGTGAGCACGGGGGGCACCATGAAAGCGCTCTTAAAGGCGCTGGAGATCGCTGGTGCTGAAGTCGTAGATGTCTGTATTGCGATCCAGCGTGGCGATCCTGATATAGGGAGGCCATACAAATCACTGGTCAAGATCGAGGTTGACGAAAAGGTGCGTGTGGTTGAACGATATCTCTGATCTGGTCAGCCGGTTACAGCGGCGGGGGGCTCATATCGTTGCCCTCCAGTTTCCCGCCGGACTGAAGCGGCGGTCAGCGGAGTATGCCGCTCAGCTCAGGGCAGCCGGTTTTGAGGTGATCATCAGCGGCGATCCCTGTTACGGTGCCTGCGATCTCGCGCTCGATACCCTTGCCCACGCCGACGTGCTCGTGCATATCGGCCACACCCCGGTAGATGTTCGGGAGAATGTCATCTTCGAGCCGTACCCGGTCGGATTTGATATCACCGTGCTGGCAAACGCACTCCCGCACCTCAAAGAAAAGACCGTGGGGCTCGTCACCACCGTGCAGCACATCCACCTTATTCCCGTCATGGAATTGTTCCTGCAGGAGAACGGGATCGATGTGCGGGTGGCAGACGGGGGAACACGTGCACCCAACCGGGGGCAGGTGCTCGGTTGCAGCTTTGCCGCAGCCCGGGCTACACGCACTCCCGAAATACTCTTTGTCGGCACCGGAGTCTTTCACCCAATCGGTATTGCCCTTTCCACGGGAGCACGGGTGATCGCACTCGATCCGCTGACGGGAATTGCCCAGGAAGTCAGTGGTGATGCACTCCTGCGCCGGCGTTTCGCGGTCATGGAAAAGGCACGGGATGCAGAAAGTATCGCCATCATTGTCAGCTCCAAGAGCGGGCAGGAGCGGATGGCACTTGCACAGCGCCTTTCAGCGCTCTCACCCAAAGCGGTGATCGTTACTATGCGGGAGGTGAGCCCGGACGAACTGCTCAATCTCGGGTTTGCCTGCTATGTGAACACCGCCTGCCCCCGGCTTGCCTACGATGACCAGGTACGCTTTCCCGCACCCGTCCTCTCACCGCAGGAGTTCGAGATTCTCTGCTGTGTGCGGACATGGGACGAATATGCAATTGACGAGATCGTATGAAACTAAAACAACTTGAGATGACACTCCAGAAGGCGGCAGGGTATACCAAACCCCGGCCTTCGCTCGAACAATACATGACCCCCGCACCGCTTGCTGCCCGTCTGCTCTATCACGCCCTCATGAAAGGCGATATCGAGGGAAAATGCGTCTGCGATCTCGGGAGCGGTACCGGCGTGCTGGCTATTGGCGCTGCACTCCTTGGCGCTGAGTCGGTAAAAGGGGTAGAAAAAGATCCCAATGCCGTGGTTGTGGCACAAGAGAACGCGGCCCTCTTTGGTGCAGAGGTGGAGTTCATAGTTGCTGATATTCAGGATAAAACACTGCCAGGTAAAATCGGCAACTGCGACACCGTGGTCATGAACCCGCCGTTCGGGGCGCAGAAGATCCATGCCGATCGCCCATTCATCGACCTCGCCATCACGATCGCACCGGTGGTGTATAGTATATTTAATGCAGGTTCCACCCCATTTGTAAAAGCCTTCATCCGTAAACGGGCCGAAGTTGCCGAACAGGTCGGCAGTGCGTTTGCAATAAAGCGCACATTTGCCTTCCACACCCGGGACGTGCTGGAGTTCGAGGTTGAGATCCTACGGTTGATACGGAAACAATAACCCAACCAAAAAGTGCAACACGGACCATCACCGGACTTGCCGCTGCACATCTGGTCACCGACATCTACATGCCGGTGCTGCCGGCAATTCTGCCCCTGCTGATTGCAAACAACGGGTACTCATATTTTACTGCAGGTCTCCTGATCACAGCCTATAATATCACATCATCGTTCACCCAGCCGGTGCTCGGGTGGCTCTCAGACACAAAAGGTTTGAGCATTCATATCAGCATCAGCCTGCTCATCTCGGCAGTATTCGTCGCGCTGATGGGTATTGCCCGGAACTATTACCTCATCATGATCCTGGCCGTGCTCGCTGCACTCGGACATGCCTGTTTCCACCCGGCAGCGCTCAGCATGGTGAGCCGCTTATGTACCAGTGAAAACCGGGGCAGGCTCACTTCGTACTTCGTAGTCGGGGGAAACCTCGGTTACGCGATCGGACCGGTACTTGCCGGGGGCCTTGTCTGGTGGCTCGGACTGCCCGGGCTCCTCCTTCTGGTCCTGCCTGCAATCGTCATGGCATTTGCCTTAAAGTACATCCTGCCCGGGGGGATCACAAGAGCCTGTGTTAAGAAGACCGAACCTGTTGATACTGAACATCCATTTACGTCAAAAAAACCGTTCATCATCCTGATGATCGCATCCATCCTCCGGGCATGGGCGATTTTTGCCGCCATCGCCTTCCTGCCGATGTACCTGGTCTCCCAGGGGTATGACCTGGTGATGGCGAGCATGATCGTTACCCTGATGCTGCTCGCAGGCGTAGCCGGGCAGGTTGTCGGGGGACATTTCTCGGACCGGTACGGCAGAAAAGAGTTCATGATCTTCGGGCTTGTGCTCTCCATCCCCCCGTTCTGCCTCTTCATGCTGACCGGCGGGATCCTGTCGATCGTTTGTCTGATCCTCTTCGGATTCTTCCTCTGGTCCACCTTTGCCGTCGCAGTCGCCATGTCCCACGAACTCCTTCCCGGAAACGTTGGGCTCGCATCCGGCATCATGCTCGGGCTTGCGATCGGGTTTGGGGGTCTCGGTGTCGCAGTCAACGGTATCATCGCCGACCATTACTCGCTTGCCGCTGCGCTCGGTACAATTCCCATTCCGATTGCTGCTGCCATTCTTCTGATGATCGTGCTTCCCTACCCGTTAAAGACACTCAGGCAGAGACGTATTAACACAACACAGCAGTAAAATCCGGTATCCTTATATGGTCAGTCAGAATATGAGATAATTGAGGATTTATTATGGATAAGACAGGTATTCTTGCATTAATCATCGGAATTGTTCTGTGTGCACTGGGGGGCTTTGCAATCTGGGAATTCCTTCCAGAGGTCATTATTGCCGTAAAAGGGCTGGTCGGGATAGCAGTTGTCTGTATAGGACTCATGCTGGTGCTCTTTGGTATCCTAATCGCAAAAGACTGATAAAGTCTCACGGATCTAAAAGAGACCAAAAAAGATTTCTATTTTTTTACACCTTGACAACAAGGCACTGCGAACCGGCGGTTTCAAGCACCGGCTCTCTTTTGTCTTCAAAAAAGTCATCAAATGCCTTTTTTACACCGGGTGCAGTGACATAATCGTGGGAGAGGATGACGCCACCCGGGGTTATCCGGGAGTAGAAGAACTCCAGGCACGTCTTTGTGCTCTCGTACGTGTCAACGTCGAGATTCACCATCGAAAAGCTCTTATCCTTTACCGGATCAGAGGTGCCGGGAAAGATCCCCTTATAGAAAAACACATTGCTGTTCCCTTTGAGGTACTCTTTCACCGAGTCGTATGATGCAGCAAACTTGCCTTCATAAAATGGCCAGACCATATCGATCTCTTCTACTTTTGGCAATCCTTCGAACGTATCAAAGAGATGGAGGGATTTATCCCCCTTTGCCAGGCAGATGATCTTTGCCGAACCGCCTTTGTACACACCGACTTCCGCAATATCACCGGGTACTTTTAGCGTCCGTTTCACTGACATATAGATATGAAATGCCTCGATGTCTTCGAGCAGCAGTTCGGTTTCAGACCGTATTTTCTTTAAGATCTTTGCAAACTCCTTGCGATCTGAACAGCCATAATGTGAGAACCTGCCCCGGTTTGCGATATCGTTTCCCATAAATGGTTCAAAAAAAAAGAATTTACGGAATTTAAGAAGATGCCTGCTCGGCAGTATGGAGTCAACTGCACTGAACAGGTTCTTCTTTGGAAGGAGGCTCATGTCTTAATGCATTGGTTTTCCTGAAATTTATAGTGTATTATAAGAGGGACACGGGGAAAATTCCACTGAAATAAGAAGGGATTCAATGCCCGTTGAGTTTTTTTAAAAAGGCGGTGGTTGGTCGCAATGTAGTCGATCGCTATGGCAGCAGGGAGGGATCATCCGAAGATAAGGACATGCACGGGGTTCCCACAGCCGGATTATATCTTCCAGCAGTGCTTCCCTGCCTTACACAGATGTAAATCCAATAGCTCATACACTAAACGCCATGGCGTATGTTGTTCCTGATGCCTCTCCCTTATAGTATAGTTAACCGGTGAATGGTTTTTAGCTCCCAAAAAAGCTCCTACACTTAAGGAGGGCTGAAGGGAGGGGCGGGGCAGGCAGTCCGCCCCGTTACAGGTTCGGTACCGGAGGGGGGGCATCCAGGTCCAGTTCATCTAAGAACGGCATCAGCCCGGCAACATACGGTACGATCTTCCCCTCATTTAAACGGGTTTCGCCTACTGTTACGACTTCGATCATGAGGGGCAATTCGCGCATGGTCTGTTCAAACGAGGGATCGTTCTCACGGGTAAACTTCAAAAAACTCCCTACGGCGATATAGGGCCGCTCATATTCTCCCGCATAGGCAAACTCCTGCTGAACCGACTCAAGAGTGCGGGTTCGGGCAAGGTCTTCTTCAAAAAAAAGGATGACTGCAACTCCATAGGTGCGGGCGATCTCATCGAGAAAGCGGACATCAAGCGTCCTTCCTTCAGCCACACCGAGAGATCCCAGTTTTTCTGCCGGCGTAGTCCCGCCAAGGGCTGACCAGGCTTTCATCTTTTCCATAAAAAATGTTAGTGTGCGGAGGTGTAAAGCTATGGATTGCGGCGAAAAAAATTATTCCCATGGCTACAAGCCCACAGGCACATGAAAATGAAAGAGTTATTTTCAACAGTAATTGATAGTTTACGATTATACATTCTGCGATAGGGAGGGGCATGGACCGGGTATCCCGGTTCAGATATTCCCCTGCTTCGATCCCTGTTTTGGCACAAAGGCATTCGCGATGAGGTCTTTGTTGAAGGATGAGGGGATCGTGCCCGTCCGTGCGTAGGTATAGAGCGCGGTAACAAAGATGCCCTGCATGGCCGATGCAATAATGGCGAGGATGGCAACGACGATAATCAGCAGTGCGATGGCGAGCAGGAAACTCTGGCTGACTAACCAGATTGCAAAGATTCCAATAGCTGCAATGATCCCGATCACCAGGAACACAAGGAAAATTGAGCCGCCGCCAACGATACTCTCGCCCCATGTCTTCTTAATTAAGGATACGGAGTCTTTTACCGAGTCGGCAACGCCTTTGTCCTCAAGGATAAGGATCGGGACGACAAAGAAGGTGACAAGCCCCCATGCACCGCCAACAAGGGTTGCTGCGATCTGACCGATAAAACCGGCCTTGTCCTCAAGAACCTGGAGGATCAGCCCAACGGTCGCGGAGATCAGTGACCAGGCAAGGATCGGGCCGAAGTGCCGAATGGCATTTGAAAGACCATCGCCAATCGTTGCTTCCTTACCGTTCAACCTTGCATTGACGCAGGTGATCAGGGCCGTGTTGAAGAAGATCACCACAAAATAGCTGACCGCGTAGAAGACAAATAAGAGACCATAGAACATAATCGGTCCCAAGTCGGTCCCGCTCATGAAATTGTCCGTAAACAGGAGCGGAAGCGCAAAGGTGAGGAGGACAATGAGCGACACGATACCCGATAGTATCGGGAACACAAGGAGATTTTTGTCGTCCATGAGAATATTCCAGCTCGTCTTTACGAGCGCGAAACTTCTGCCAATACTTTCAAACATAGGATCGATAGGTGAGACGTTTCATATGATGAAGGTATTGAGCCTGAACTGGCTTAAAAAAGAAAAACCGGGTGTTCCTCCCTGTGCAGTTACCTGCTGCGCTTGAACGGGATGATAAATCCGGGACTGATTGCAAGAATCCCTGAAATCACCGGAAATCCTGCAGACTTTGTCGGGGATGGTGGAACATTTGTGGGAGTGAGCGTGGGAAACGAAGTCTGTATTGCGGTTGCCGTTTGTCCTGCAACCGGCTGGCTGAGCGTGATCACGCTGCCAGGAACTACATTGCCGGAATTATCGATCTCTTCTACCCGCAGCACCATCACCTGATCACTCTGCGTCTGCGGGACGACCCCGTCAATGGTGACTTCAAGTGAGACATCGTTGTTTGGGGAGTAGGAGAGGAGTTGCCCGTTCACAAACGCGGCTGAACCTGAAACGCTCTGTTGTGCAGCATTCCGGCCATTGAGACGGATCTGGATATTCCACCGTGCATTCACAAGATCGGTCTGCATCTGGATCTCGTGACCCTTGACAAACGTGGTGGCACCGGAAGGGCCGATGTAGTACTTCGCGGTCACGTGCTGTTGCCCGCCGATCACAAAGGGCGGGTTGGGGGTATAGGACACATCGGAGAGTGCCAGTGTCGCCGCTACCGGCATGACCTGAAGCAGGAGCGTAATTTGACATCTCCCACGACTAAAGTCGTGGGATTCTCACTTCATCGACCTGAACGTATCCCAGTACATTGACTGGAACAGAGGATCAGGTTTCCATGAGCGTAGATTCGGGTGTGCCCCACCCTACAGAGAATGCTCTTTTT
>JAUSBW010000277.1 GCA_030651815.1 Methanoregula sp. | reverse complement strand
ATAATCAAGTGACATTGGAAGAGACCCCAAAAGACAAGATTGTAAGAAAAGAAAACGCGCAACTGAAAAAGAAGGAAATATGAATGCCAACAACATACTGGAAGCCCCATCCTTTAGGGTGGGGAGACCTCAATTCACTTGATTACGGAGACGAATGGTATTTCCGTGTTGAACTCATCGGTATCGAACCTGTCGACAATCTTAAGAGCTATGCCAAAGTCATGAAATCTGTTGGTGAGGCAATCCCCCATTACGAAAATCCTGACGATGATGATTCCGATGAAGACGACTCTGGCGACGATGAGTGATGATCTAAAAGGGTGAGAGCGCGAGTGAGGAAATGTACCCTTCGGAATTTTTTTTGTTTGCTTAGGACAGTGCTCCTGTTGAGACGACCATTTTTTTGACTGTAAACGGGTGATTGTTTTCGCCCATAAACTACAGTTTCCCCGCTGTTGTTTGCGTACCGGATTCAACAATCAATTTTTATTTTTATTTTCTTTAAAAAACGTTATTGGAATTAGAGGGCAACTCCGAAAATATCCAGCAACACGAGGATGCAGACCCCCGGTAGCCCTCCTATTGCGGAGATGAGCACTGTCGCAAAGTCATACCCGAGATCCGGTTTTCCCATCCATTGCATGACGTGCAGGAAATTAAGAAGAAACAGCAGGACAATCCCCAGGACCGCATTGACCAGAAGCACCGTGAACTTTTTTACCAGATAGTAGATGATCGCAACAATTGCCACGACGAGAAGAATTGTAATGAGTACTGCGCTCATAATTATCCCTGTTTTCCTTTATTTACCAATGATACGCTGCTTATTTATCTTTACCGAAGGCAGAATCAGCGAGCCGATTGAACGGGATTCGTGGCTTATACCGATGATCTCGTTATGCAGCGAAAAGACGTTGCCTGAAAGCATGGCACTCCGGATTGGTTCTTCAAACTCCCCGCCTTCCATCCAGAACGCATTGGAAAGTTCAACGGAGAATTCCCCGCTCATCGGGTTTGCCGTGTGAGCGCCAACCACGCTGTGCACGTATACCACGCGTTCATCTGCTATACTGCTGCGCTTTCCGTCCACTATGAAATTATGGTGGCCGATTCCCGGAGCACCGCCATACCCTCCCCGAACCGCACTCGCAGTACTGGTCTTTCCGTACCGGTAGGCTGTTTTGAGATCATAGGCAAAGGCTTCCAGCACACCGTTACGGATGAAATCTATCCTGTGTGTCGGCATGCCTTCTGCATCCCAGTTCACGCTGCCACTTGCTCCCGGGAGAAGCGGGTCATCATACATCGAGATCAGGGGATCAGCAACAGGCTCTTGCAGTGACTTGGCAAATTTGGATCTTCCTGCATGTACGTTCCGCCCGTTCAGGGCAGGGATAAACACACTGCCGAGGAGTTCGGCATAAGCAAGCGGGGAGAGCAGGATCTCATAATTCCCTGTGGGGATCTCCTTTCCTCCCGCAGATTCGTGGGCAAAGAAGCTTGCCCGTTCCCCGACATGGAAGGGATTTACCTTGTCCACGAAACTGGAATGATCGAATTCTGAACCTGTGGATTGTTTGTGGATGGCTTCGAGCGAGAGCGAGACTCCTGTGTGGTTGTCCGTGTAGTGCACCCCTCTGCTGTTGACAAGGGTTATAGTTGCAGTTGAGAGCCCGGCGGAGCCGGCAGTCACTTCTGCCGCGTGTTCTTCTGAGCCGGCAAGCATCTGTTCGAGCAGGGCAAGTGCAGAAGCGGGTTCAACCTTCATTGATGGGTCGAATGTGAGCGGGGTTTGGGAAATATCCTGCGCCCCGGGTAATCCTTCCCAAGGGAGCGGGGTGGCAAGATGGCCGCTTGCAATAGCCGCATCCAGGCATTCACTCCAGTGGCGGGGATCGTTTGTGCTTGATGATCCGATCCTGCCCTTATGGATGGTTCTGATGCCAAGCCCGCAGTCTTCTGAAACGGAGGCCAGATTGATCTTCTTTTGTTTCAGGTCAGCAGATACACTTCTGCCCTCCACGTAAAAGATCTCAACTTCGTCTACGCTCTTTAACCCTTTTTGAATAATCTGATCAATCCATTCCATTGCCGCCCACCACCGCATTGCACAGGAGAATTGTTGGAGCCCCGTCACTCACCGGCACACTCTGCCCGCCTTTCCCGCAGTATCCCGGGCTCATCTTACGGTTCTTCCCGCAGAGTGCGATATTGTGCAGGGTTGTTAGGATATCCCCTGAGATCGAGACATCGCGCACCATACCGGTACACTCCCCGTTCTTCACGAGATACCCGTACTCTGCATTGAACTGGAAGACGCCCCGTCCCGGATCCACCTGACCGCCGCGGGAACCTTTAAGGAAAATACCATTTTTGCATTCTTCAAAGATCTCGTGGTCGGTGGCATCACCGGCTTCAATGAAGGTGTTGCTCATCCGGACAAGCGGGGGTTCTCCGGGCATGCCACGGGCATGGCCAGCCACGCCGTTACCCACTGCAGCCAGTGATTCGCGGTTGTGGAGAAACGCATTGACAATCCCCTTCTTAATAATCTCGGTCCTGCACACAGCCACACCTTCCGAATCTACGGGATCGAATCCGAACTCGGGAATGCCGGGGTCGTCTACGATCGTGAGCATATCGTTGCCGATCTTCTGCCCGGTCTTCCCTTTTAAGACAGAATTGCCTTCCTGAATAAGGTCGCCTTCACTTGCATGGCCAACCGCTTCGTGAGCAAAGACACCGGCCAGCTCCGGATCGAGTATGGCCTTCATCTTTCCCCCATGCGCTAATTTCGCGTCAAGCAATGCCACTGCAATATCGGCAGCCTTTTTTCCGAGATCCTTGTGATGCCGGAGGTTGAACCCGTGGATGGTATGCTCTCGTTCATACCCCATCTGGGTGTTGCCGTTCCGTGAAGCAACCGCCAGCACATTGAATCCTGAACGGCACATCTCGTAGGCATATTCATTTCCGGAACTGTCCAAAAATTCCACCTGCTCGACCCGCTCGATGTAATTTGCACGGCGGTTCACCACAGAGGGATGGATCGCGCCCTTCTCAATCTCTGAGAGAATGGCGGATTTTTCCTCAATACTGACCGAACTGGGATCTTCTTTCATTGCGGGAACGGCAAGCACCCCACGGGATACATCCCCGAGGCATACCCGCTCTTGTGTTATCGCAGAGAGGGCGCAGGCTTTCTGTAACAGTTCGTCAAATTTCCTGCCAGTGCAAGGCTGGTAATTATCGATCTGGAGAATACCCCAGCCGGTGTTTTTGATGACACGGAGCACTGCTTTATTGAAAAAAGTGGTTCCTGCTGACTCAAATATACCGTTATCTATGTCTATGTGGGTAATTTGCCCGGTCACATGACGCAGATCATAATAGGTGATGCCGGGCATGTGTGTTCATGCCACCGGATTGTTGACAGTAGTTACCTCTGCAATCATTGCAGTTGAACGAAGTGCCATATTTTTGAGCTTGATGAGGAATCCTGCGGAATTCTCAGGCACAAGGGCAACCTTGAGGACATCATTGATAGTGTCCACCGGTATAATGGTGACAAGGGGCTTGTACCGCTCTTCGATCAGTACGTCTCCCATATTCATCCGGGGGATGAGAACAGTCTTGATGCCGGCCTTTACCGCAGCTTCGATCTTGTAGGTCACCCCGCCAACGGGAAGTACATCGCCCCTGACGGAGAGGGATCCAGTCATTGCGACATCCTGGCGGACCGGAATACCCTCGATTGCACTTACGACTGCAGTTGCGACACTGACGGACGCCGAATCTCCCTCGACACCCATATAGGTGCCGATGAACTGGATATGGATATCAATGTTCCTGACATCCTTTCCTGTGAATTTTTTTAAGATGGCACTCACATTCTTGATGGATTCCTGGGCGATCTCCTTGAGCATCCCGGTGGCAATTACGGTACCGCTCGCACCTTGTGCAGGCGTAACCTCAGCCATTATCGGAAGGACGGATCCCGCATCACTTCCCGTAACTGCAAGTCCGTTAACCCTGCCGACCCGGGTGCCTTCCACTACAGCCATATCGTATTCCCGCAGGTGACGGGTAACCTCGTCGGATACCTGATCTTCAATGGAACGGGCAGTTTTCTTTGCCATGATGACGTGGGCAGCAGTGGTGATCACTGCACCCTCCTGCCGGGCAATATCTCCTGCAACACGGATGAGACCCCCCAGATCACGCAGCTTGAGCGTGAGGTGTCCCTTTCGATTCGACCGGCGCTTGGATTCCCGGATAATTTCATCGATTGCGCTCTGGTCGCAATGCGGGATCTTGCCGTCATTTTTCACTTCCTGCGCAATGAACCGGACATATTTCTGCCGGTTTTCAGGGGTATCGTCCATGCTCTCTGCCATGTAGACTTCGTACCCGTACCCGCGGATACGGGAGCGGAGCGCCGGGTGCATACCCTGAATTGCATCAAGGTTGCCTGCCGAAACCATCACAAACTTGCAGGGAACTGGTTCAGT
The DNA here is from genome assembly GCA_030651815.1 of Methanoregula sp. GTDB lineage: Archaea > Halobacteriota > Methanomicrobia > Methanomicrobiales > Methanospirillaceae > Methanoregula. The sequence goes on along the minus strand of JAUSBW010000277.1, from coordinate 13,983 downwards.
ACGCACCATCGCACCGCTCGACCGCTCGCTCTGGCCGGTGATAGGGAACTCTCCTTCCTGCAGTGCAGTGAGCAGATTCTGCTGGGAGTGCGGGTCCAGTGTGTTGATCTCATCGATGAAGAGGACGCCGCCATTCGAGCGGTGGATCGCTCCTGCCTCAACCCGGTCATGGGACGGGGTTTCGAGCCCGCCGCTCTGGAAGGGGTCATGGCGCACATCGCCTAACAGGGCACCGGCATGTGTACCTGTACCATCGATAAAGGGAGCAATGCTTTTGGTGTCATTTGAAACAAGAAGTTTGGGCACCATCGCCTCTTCTCTGGGCATACTGGTGCGGAATGCGATGAAAATAAAGGCAACCGCAATAAGCCCCATGATTATCTGGCCGGTGATTATCGCATATCCACCAATACCAATGATGGCAAGGAAGAGGAGCATATTCCGGAACTGGATCTTTTTTCGGGCTTCCGCTTTGTGAGCGGTTACGATCTGTTTTCCCCGTCCTGCGGCAACGGTCCTGATCACCGGGTTGTTGTTGTCATCGGAGTTCGGGTAGACCATGATATCGATGAGTTCTTCTTTAGGCAGCAGCTCAGCCATTGCCTTTGCCAGCATCGATTTTCCTGTACCGGGGCTGCCGATCATCATGACGTGCCGTCTTTGGATAGCCGCCTTTTTGATCACTTCTACTGCATGTTCCTGACCGATCACCTGGTCGATCAGTTTTGCGGGAACTTCAATTGTTGATGTTGCTCCCGCAATTTCTGTGGATACCGCTTCGGGCGATGCGGGTGTTATTTCGTTCTGCTGCGGGGGTATTTGCTCAGATATTTCCATTGCGGTTTGGACCTCTTTTAACCTTAAGATTTTCATATAATTTGTCCTATGATAGTTTAAGTACTTTCAGCTGGTCACACCGGTGACGGCGAAGCCACTCTTTTAGCATCCCTTAAGAATGGTTCTTTGTGAAAAAATACGAATACCTGAGTGCGGTATATTATCACCCATACAACATACAATAAGTAAGGAAATACTGCTCGTCTGCGATCAGGAAACGATATCATGAAAGTGATCTGCACTGAAAAATCCCAGATACTTGCCACACGCCTTGCAAAAGCGCTAAAGACCACGATTGTCAATGTCAAATATTCCCGTTTTCCTGACGGCGAGCTGTATCTTATTGCCGGAGAGCTTGACGATGAGACCATTATTGTCAGCAGTGTTATAGACAATGATGCCCTTGTCCAGCTGCTCCTCTTGATCGATGCCTGTGAGGGCTCCGATCTCCGGCTGGTTATACCCTATATGGGCTATGCGCGACAGGACAAACAGTTCCGGCAGGGAGAACCCTTGAGTGCCCGCGCGGTTGCCCGCGCGATAGGCAGGGGCGTTTCTGAATGCATTACGGTCAATATCCATGAGCCGGATGTGCTCAGATTTTTTGGAGCGCCGTCCCGCAACATCTCTCTTGCCCGGGACATCGGCGCATACGTAAAAACGCTTAATCTCAAAAACCCGCTCATCCTTGCTCCTGATGATGGTGCTCTGGCATTTGCCGGACAGGTGGCGTCAGCTGGTGAATGGGAGTACGATCACCTGGAAAAGACCCGGCTGAGCGGAGAGCAGGTGACCATGGCCCCAAAGGCATTGTCTGCTGCATCACGTCCGGTAGTGATCGTAGATGATATCATCTCAACCGGGGGCACGATCGCTACTGCAGCCGGTATGCTCTACGCGCAGGGTGCAACAGATGTATTTGCCGCATGCGTACACGGGGTGCTCACCGGGGGTGCCTATGTCAGACTGGTTGAAGCTGGAATCCGGGATGTCATCTGTAGCGATACAATCGAGCGCGGGTGCAGCAGGGTATCTGCCGCAGACCAGATCGCCCATACACTGCAGACATGTACCAACCGTTGATCGGGCGCAGACGATGGATTTTCACCCCCCATCCCAGTTCAGGGTAACCTTATGAAATCCATTCTCGATGCCAGTGTTTTTTTCTCAGAATATCCTGTGGAAGGAGAGTTATTCACCACGCCATCAGTGTGTGACGAACTTAAGGATATCCGCTCGAAGGGGAAGTTTGAGAAGTTGTGCGCGGAAGGACTCCGGGTGATGTCACCGGGGCCGGAGAGCACAGATAAAGTGAGGGCTGCTGCAAAAAAAACCCGGGACGCTGGAGTGATCTCTGATACGGATTGCGAGCTGCTGGCGCTGGCGCTTGAGACGGGTGCGGTCCTCTACACCGATGATTTTGCCATCCAGAATGTTGCCTGTATTCTTGGGGTGCAGATACATTCTATCCTCCAGCGGAGGGCAAAACGAGTCCACTGGAAATACCGGTGCACCGGTTGCGGCAGGTACTTTGATCATGATGGGGAGTGCCTCATCTGCGGATCAGCGATAAAAAGAAAACTTAAATAGATACCGGCGAACCTCTCTGGTATGTCTTCCCTTGACGATCTGATTGGCAGGGCCAGGATGCTTCTTGGCGAGGGGCACAGTCCGGGTCAGATTGCAGATGAGCTCTCGTTATCCATGGAAACCGTGACATGGCTTTTAACCCAGGCTAAAGGAACAACCGCCCCAAAAGATGTCCATATCGACTGGTCAGCAGTCTCCAGCCAGGCACCACTTCTTGAAGAGATGGCACTGATGCTGCTCAGGCGATATTACCAGGACCAGGACTCAGAGTGTGCATCTCCTGCTGCTGAGGTTGTCGTTGGTATCGCCCTCTCTGGCATCCCACTTGCAACCCTCATCGCTGTACAGGAAGCCGCGCAGCTCTCGATCTACCACCCGGCAAAGCAGAACCAGAGTGAAAAGCCAATGGGATCGATCAGCGGGAACTTTGCTCCTGTAAGCGGTAAGCGGTGTATCATCATCGATGATGTGATCACTTCAGGAAAAACCATGCATGAAGTGGTGAAATACTTAAAAAAGCACAATGCGGTGCCGGTTGCCATCTGGGTGATCTTTGACAAGCGCGGTATCAAGGATGTGGAGGGAGTACCTGTCTATTCGCTCTTCAAAATATCCCGCATTGACTGATCCCTCTCTTTTTTCAGAATCGTTCTCAAAAAATATATATAGAAGTCCAATCCCACCTTTTACATCATCGGAGTATCCATTATGCTATCTGGACAGCCAATTATCATTCTAAAAGAAAATGTAGAGCGTAATCGCGGCAAAGAAGCCCAGCGCTCGAATATTACCGCAGCAAAGGCAATCGCCGGAGCTGTCAGGACAACCCTTGGCCCACGGGGAATGGACAAGATGCTTGTCGGTTCCACAGGAGATATCGTGATCACCAATGACGGCGCGACAATCTTAGGAGAGATCGCCGTTCAGCACCCCGGTGCAAAGATGGTCATTGAAGTTGCAATGGCCCAGGACGATGAAGTCGGCGACGGTACCACTACCGCTGTCATCATTGTTGGCGCACTGATGGAACAGGCAGAAATCATGCTCGAACAGGGCATTCACCCGACCGTCATTGCAGAGGGATACCGCCTCGGTATGAACAAATCGCTCGATATTCTCAACAGCCTATCCCACAAAGTCGACCCGACCGACCGGAAGACCCTCTTAAAGATTGCAGACACTGCAATCACCGGCAAATCAATCGAGTGCGTGAAAGAGAAGCTCGATGCCATCATCGTTGATGCAGTTATGGCAGTGGCCGAGAAGACAGGCACAAAATACCTTGTCGATGAAGATGACGTGATGATCAAGAAGCAGAAAGGCAAGTCAATGGACGATGCTGAACTGATCCGCGGCGTAGTCATTGACAAGATCCGTGTCCACGATGGTATGCCCCGTAAGATCGCAAAGGCAAAGGTTGCCATGCTTTCCACCCCATTAGAGATCACAAAGACGCAGGTCAAGGCAAAGATCAAGATCTCGAATGCCGACCAGATCGCTGCATTCAGCGAACAGGAGAGAGAGACGTTAAAGAAACTTTCAGATGCGATTGTTAACAGCGGTGCAAACGTCCTCCTCTGCCAGAAGGGCATAGCAGATTCGGTCCAGTTCTACCTTGCAAAGAGCGGGATCCTTGCCATCGAAGATATCCCTGAAGCGGACATGAAATATGCAGCACGGGCACTGCATGCAACCATCCTCAACAAGGCCGAATCCTTAACCTCAAAAGATCTCGGTATTGCAGAGCTTGTTGAAGAAGACAATGACGTAAATCTCACCAGGATCTCCGGGTGCAAGAACCCCAAGACAATTACAATCTTACTCAGGGGCACAAGCGATTACATTCTTGACGAGCTTGAGCGCGCAGTGGTCGACGGAACCCGCGTGGTTATGGACGCAATGGAAGATGGCACGTACGTAGTCGGTGGCGGCGCAGTCGAGACTGAACTGCTCATGAAGGTTCGGGACTATGCAGCAACCATGGGCGGCAGGGTCCAGATTGCGATCGAAGCCTATGCAGGGGCATTCGAATCCATTCCCCGCGCGCTTGCCGAAAACTCGGGTTTCAACCCGATTGACAAATTAGTAGAACTCAAGAATGTCCATTCCAAGGGCAAGAAGAATGCCGGGCTCAATGTCTATAACGGTAAGATTGTGGACATGCTCGCAGAAGGTGTTATTGAGCCGCTCAGGTCAAAGCGCCAGTCAATCCAGAGCGCATCCGAGACTGCCGTCATGCTCATCCGCGTGGATGATATGATGATCACCCAGTCAAGGCCGGGCGCCATGCCGCCGGGCATGATGTAATTTTCTAATTTTCTCCCCCAATAATTTTTCCTGCACATATAAGTTTCCTGTACTGCTTTGTTAAACGCATACACCATGAGAGGCCGTTTTTTGCATTGTAACGGCAACTCGTCCGTTGCTGCTGCGGGGGGCAGGACTTATGCTGGCTTTCAGATAACTATTAGAACAATTGATGGAAAATTAAGTGAACTATGTGCCGAGGTAGTCTAGCCCGGGAAGGCGGTAGCCTCGAAAGCTACTGGCGCTTTCGTGCCTCGGGAGTTCAAATCTCCCCCTCGGCGTCTGAACGGGTGGTTCCTGTTCTCCTTTCTTTTCCGAAATCATATTCCCCGTAAGCAGGTTTTTTTGCAATCACTTCCGGATTCCCCCATTACGGTTTTTAAGGAAGGCCGAAAAAAAAATGGGCCGTAATTATGAAATTTCGGGGTACGTTTTACTCATGAAGAGAATCTATTCGGAGATATCTAAAAATATCGATTATTTGCGGTTTATTTGCCGAAAAAATCAGATTCAATCAATATTTGAAAGTATAGCATTTTAGATAGGGTTAAATACGAAATATTCCCATTATGGTATATACGGGGCCTTGTACAAGTATAAATACAGGCCCGAAAAACAGAGTAAAGGAATTGCCGGCACAGGCAATCAGGTGAACCCACATGATCCGGATCAAGCAGAACAAACCGCAGATATCGCCCGAAACGAAATCCTTTCGCATTATCCGCAGGTTGAACCTCAACCGGACCTACACCCCGTTAAAGATCGGGGCGATAGTCGGATACATCATTTTAGGGATGCTGTCTGCATCCACATCCATGTTTGGCATTCTTGTGGGTGCGGTGCTCCGCGTTGTCGGGTTGTAATTCCCCTGCATACTTTTTCCTTTTTTTCGCAGTGTTTCAATCGGTTGTTACCAATACGCAAGTATCCCGAGCGCCCCAACCGTGCAAGGAAAAGTGCAAACATCACACACAGCGAGTGCCATTTGAACGGTATTGTACGTATCTTGAGTTCAACACGGCGATCGCTGCCGTAAATATGAACGCTAAAAGGGTCAGCACACCCAGGTACAGGATGGGGGGCTTTCCGAAAATGAGGGCATAACTGATATCCTGAAACATGGTCACACCACAATAACCGTGCCCTTCGGGATCGAATGAATCATATCACTATAATCATAAGACCCCGGCTGATCGAAAATCCAGCTCCAGCTTTGTCCCGGAGAGAGAAGGGGCGAGTCCTTGATATTTACCAGCGAAATCCTGTGTGTTGGATTATATAATCCCGGATCAGCGGTGGAGTCATCGTTCACCCACCGGACGGTCGAACCGGCTGCCACGGTTATGCTTGCCGGATCAAAGCCTTTTCTATTGATCCGGATGGTATTAGCAGATACCGAGTTCTGGATGGTCGGGGACACTGACCCGGTTGTCAAAATTGCCTGGGGTGTAGCAACCATTGCCAGCGGGGCCGTTGGTGCAGGAGTCGGTACAGGAGTTACAGCAGCTTGTGCTGGTGCGGGCTGGGTACAACCACAGACCAGCATCAGGAGAACGGTGAAAATTACTACACTTTTGTTCATAATGAGATCTCAAGCTTCCCGTAATAAAATCATACCCTGTGCCCCACCCGCAGACACGCGGGCTTCCCGGGAGGAAAACGATCCAGGTAAATTCAGGGCTCCTGCCGGGGCGCTGGCAGAGGAACAGGCAGGACCGTTACGGTCATCTTCCCAAAAAATTCTTGGAACTCTTCCACATGATAGTGATCGGAGAGGGCCATCTCGCGAAAAGGGGGTTCGGGGAGAGCCCGGGCAAATTTCCATCCATCCGCGGGAGGCAGGGGGAGCAGGCGACAGATCTCTTCAGGTACCATTCCCTGAACCTCCCGCACCGCAGTTGCCACCCGTTCCCCTGCCCCCTCTTTTCCTGCCCGAAGGATTCTGATCACAAAATCATTGTACCGCACCTGTGCCTTGCTACCCAGCCGGTGCTGGAGCAGCAGGGTTAAGAGCCGGTTGAACCGGCTGCCGTTTAAGGAATACACGGTTACCACAACACCCCTCTCACCCTTACGCTCGCGGACATACAGCCCGGTTCGGCCGACACCTTCCGGAATGCGGGTGAGAGCGGTGCGGAGTGTCTCTTTGTCACCCTCCGTGAGCGGGAGCACGGACTCTCCCCGTGCCCGCATCACCTGCACCTGCCGGCAGACGAGCGGGGAGTACCCGCTCTCGCCCCCGGTCCAGAATATTCCCGATGTTGCGGAACTGGAGGGCACCACGACTACGAGATTATGCCCTTCATCGCACTTGACCATAGACCAGCCCTGCCCGCCCAGCGAGATCTCACCATCATTCTGGCTGTTGACAAACCGTGCATCAAGCTTGCCCACCACTTCGCCATCCGGGGTGATGGCCCGGTACTCTCCCCCACCACTGATCACCGAGTAGAGATCCTTCCAGTTCGAGCGCCCGAACTCCCGTTCCGCAGTCTCCCCCAGCATCACCATCTCGCCATCGGGAGTCAGGTATCCCTGCTCAACGAGGTAGGTTACAATCCGGTCCAGCATCTCCGGCCTGATGTTGGCAAAGGCCGAATGCGAAAGCACTGATGTCACCAGCTGCCTCCGGCTGGCCCGGGCGTGCCGGAACAGGTACAGGAACACCTGCTGGACAAGGACATTATACGGTTTTTTGAGCGGAGTTAAGGGTTCAACTTCCTTTTTCATTGCGCATTCAATGATCGCCACACTGCAGAGGAGTTCGCAGGGATCTTTTAAGAGCCACGCCACGTACGCCGCTTTGTCGCGCCTGCCGCTCCGCCCCAGCCGCTGGAGAAACGACGAGACCGAGTTGGGGGGACCGACCTGCACCACCACATCGAGATCCCCGATATCGATGCCCAGCTCCAGTGTGCTCGTGCAGATGATACAGGCGCCATCCTGCGACGAAAAGGCCTCTTCTGACTCTTTCCGGGTGGCCAGCGAGAGGGAGGAATGATGGATGTGGAGGTTTCTTATCCTGCCTGAAGCTGATCTCATCAGTTTCTCTGCAATGCTCCGGCTGTTGACGAACACCAGCGCTTTTCTCCCGGTAACTATCCTGACCAGCGCATCGATCCGCTTCTTCTCGTCTTCTTCCACAATGAATTGAAAATGCTTATCTCTGGGTGGCGCAGGGATAGCAACCAGCTCGCTCCCGTGCCGGTCATCGGACATCCAGCGCAGCACCTCTTCAGGATTACCAGTGGTTGCCGAGAGACCTACACGCTGGACGGGGTGTTTTGTGATCCTGTCAAGCTGGCTGAGCAGCACCTTGAGCTGCACCCCGCGTTCCGATTCCACAAATGCGTGCAGTTCATCGATGATGACCGTGCGCACGCGCCGGAGATCAGCAGAGAGTTTCTTCTCCTGCAAGAGCACCTCAAGGGATTCAGGCGTGATCTGCAGGAAATGGGGTGGCTCGCCATCCTTCCAGCCCCTGTCCCCTTTTGGTACATCCCCGTGCCATTTCATCACGGTGAGCGATGTGGGAACACAGAATTCCCTGAAGCGGTCCTCCTGGTCATTGATCAGCGCTTTAAGGGGCGAGATATAGAGGCACGCCACCCCCATCCTTCCGTGTTTTAAGATATCGTCCATCACAGGTATGAGCGCTGCTTCCGACTTGCCCCCGGCCGTAGGTGCAACGATCAGTACATCCTTTCCGGCGGCGATTGCGATATACGCACGCTCCTGCACCTCGCGGAGTTCAGTCCAGTCCAGCCGCTGGGCGAGTACCTGCTGGAGGGATTCATGCAGGGTGGTAAATGCCGAGGACATAGTTCATTACAGCGTTTTGCCTCACGCAATATGGTCTTTCCGGCCATTGCGTTCACCAGAGACCGTAATTGTGCATTGGAAAAGTTCAGCATATCGTGACCCTCAAATGGCCATTTCCGGCTCAGTAAACAGGTTCCACAAAGTCATTGTTCCTTTGGTAGAGCGTCATGGAACTAACACCGGAAGAACAAGAACGGAAACGCGTGATCCAGCGTTTCATGGAGGGAGAGCCCGCGGTTGATATTTATCGGGACCTCAACAGATCAAAAAAGTGGTTCACCAAATGGTTGAACCGCTATCACACTGGTCAGACAGGATGGTACAAGGTTCTTCCAAGAGGAGCGGATGTCATGCACAATGGATGCGAACCCGCTCCGGTTCGTCTACCATGACAACGGGGCCGGCATGCCTGCCGGGTCCAACTGGAAGAACACGGAATCCCTTGGCCTGCGGCTCGTCAGGAACGCGCACAACCTCAAAAAACGGCTCAAAGACCCACGGTGGTTAGACCGGATCCCCCTTAAAAAAACAGGAGGAACGACTTCAATGGCTGCACAAAAAATTTGGTTTTCCTGACCGCCTTTTAGAATGTAATGAAGGGGGGATGGTGGTTCATGGCAGGAGAAACGCAGCAGATACACCAGAACTGTTATCAGGATAATCAGAAGAACGATTACACAATGGGTGCATGATGGAAAAACCGGCAATACTTATCGTAGAAGATGAAGCGATTGTAGCCAATGATATAAAAGAGACCTTAAAAAGCCTGGGATACGAGGTTAAGGGCATTGCGAAATCCGGAGAGATCGCGCTCGAAAAGGTCCAAGAACTCAGGCCCGATCTCGTGCTCATGGACATCCACCTCTCCACCCGAATGGATGGGGTCGAGACCGCAGGAAAAATTCATGTACTCTACGATATCCCGGTCATCTACCTTACCGCCTATGCCGATAAGGCACTTCTCGATCGGGCCAAAGTCACCGAACCGTACGGGTATGTGATAAAACCCTACGATGAGCGCGAACTTCACTCCGTCATCGAGATGGCGCTCTACAAGCACCAGATCTCCCGCGAGATAAAGAAACGGGACGCGGTTCTCTTTGCCGTGAGTTCCGCTGTTGAATGGCTGCTCCGGATCTCCCGCGAGGAATCCAGGGCGCCTCGCGATTTCAATTCCTCGGATATCCGGGATATCCTCGAACCCATCGGCCTTGCACTGGATGCCGGTGCCATCGGGATCTTCAAGGCAAGCTCTGATCCAGCAGGTTCTGAAACGATCAGCATGATGTATGAATGGGGATGCCCTACTTATCACACATGCCTCTACAAACGGGAACTGAAAAATTTCACCTACGCTTCCTTAAACCTTTCCCGCTGGCATGACCTGATGATAAAAGGCGAGGTCATCATGGCAACCCTGTCAGGTCTCCCTGATGATGAGAAACGGTTGTTAGACCTGCTTGGCGTGAAGTCCGGAGTCATCTTACCAATTTTTATCCGGGACAACCTCTGGGGTTTCATCGGGTTTTTCGATCTTGTCGAAATGACACGATCATCGGATGAGGTGGAAGCGCTGCGCATTACCGCAAATCTGCTCGGAGCTGCAATGGGGTACCGGTAAATGTCCCGCATCCCGCTTGTAGACACTGCCATTCCGGTCAGCCTTCACGGGAACATATCACCAGTACATGGATACCGGACATATCAAAAGACAAAACCCCCCGTGCCTGTGCACAGGATATGGTGAAAACAATAATGACCCCCGCCCCGGTTATCCTTATTGTGGAAGATGAAACAATCGTTGCAAACGATATAAAAGAGACCCTCATCAGCCTGGGATATGGTGTCGCGGGAACGGCCAAGTATGCGGAGAGTGCCCTTGAAAAAATCGCAGAAACCCAACCCGATCTCGTGCTCATGGACATCCACCTTGCCGGTCCGATGGATGGCATCGAGGCAGCAGGATTTATCCATGCAAGGTATGGCATCCCCGTCATCTTCCTCACTGCCTATACGGACAACGCCCTGCTCGAGCGGGCAAAACTTACCGAACCGTACGGGTACATTATCAAACCCTGCGATGAACGGGGGCTTTATTCCACCATTGAAATGGCCCTCTACAAACATACCATAGAGCGCAGGCTTAAGGAGAGTGAAGAGACCACCCGTGTGATGGTGAACGCGACTAAGGACCTCCTGTACCTGCTCAGTGCAGACGGAAAAATCCTTGTGGCTAACGAGGCGCTTGCTGAGAGGGTTGGGATGGCAGCCGAAGAACTGGCCGGTACCAATGCTTATGATCTGGTGGCAAAGAACATCCTTACTCCGAAGATGGCCTGCTTTCGGTTGACCGTGCGGGTGGAAAAACACCTGAATTTTGAAGAGCAGCTGAACCGCAGCTGGTATGATGTGACCATCTATCCGGTATATAATGCCAAAGGCAATGCGGAAAAGTTCGCAGTCAGTGTTAGGAACATCACAGTAAGGAAGCAGGCAGAAGAGCAGGTGAAGAACAATGCCGAGTATTTCCGGCTGCTCATCGAAGATGCATCCGAAGTAGTGGTCATGCTGAACCCCGATGGAACCTTGTCACAGCAGAGCCCGTCGTTCACCCATGCCCTCGGTTATCCGCCATACGAAAACCTGAAAAAAGCATTCTTCGATCATATCAGTTCAAGTGACGTGCTGCCGGCAAAACAGGTACTTTTAGAAATTCTCGATCATCCTGGCATGGCTAAACCTGTCCGGCTGAAATTCATAAAGAGTGACGGGACATTTTGTATCCTCAAAGGTATCATGAGCAACCTGTCCAATAACCCGTTCGTGGGTAAGATCGTACTGAACGGCTGGGTGGAGTAAGGAGAATTGGAAGGAGAACGTGTGGCGGAGAAGAATTCGATTGGACCATGATGGAAAATGAGTTTTTTATTGTATACTGCATATCTGAATCAGGGAAGCAGCCAACTCCGCTGCATAACCGGAGAAGTGCGATCTGCCATGTGCCGGATCTTTGGTAAGGATCAGGATATGCAGTGTATCGCACTACACCCCCCGGCCGGGAGCAGGAGGTTATTATGACGGATTTCCGGATTTTCATTGTTGAAGACGAAGCGATTGTTGCAGACGATATTGCCGAGACCTTAAGGAGTCTGGGCTATCGTGTTGCCGGAACAGCAATATCGGGCGAGACCGCGATTGAAAAGATTTTGGAGACCCGACCTGATCTTGTACTTATGGATATCCATCTTGCCGGGAAGATGGATGGCATCCATACCGCAGGAGAACTTCACAAGACAAGCGATATTCCGGTCATCTATCTCACGGCATATGCTGACAAGGACCTGCTTGAGCGGGCAAAACTGACCGAACCGTACGGGTATCTTATCAAACCCTGCGATGAACGGGAACTCCATACCGCGATCGAGCTCTCACTCTACCGTAATGAGATGCATAAAAAGCTTGTAGAAAGTGAGGCGCGGTACCGTGGCTTTGTCCAGACCTTTTTGGGCATTGCATTCCGCCTCCGGAATGATTTTTCACCGGTTTTTTTCCATGGTGCAGTTGAACAGATCACCGGCTATTCAGAGACAGAACTCAAGGCAGGTACACCATTATGGAATGAGATTGTTCACCCCGATGATTTGTCGGCATTTACCCGCCAGAATGAAAATATCCGGTCAATCCCCGCCGGCTCCTCCGAAAGGGAGTATCGGATCATAAAAAAGGACGGGCAGACCCGGTGGGTCCACGAACTAATCCAGCATAATCCCGGTACAACAGAGGGAGCCTCCTATATTCAGGGAACTTTGTATGATGTCACCGGGCGGAAGTGGGCAGAAGAGGCGCTACTCGCGTATATTACAGAAATGGCGCTACGGATAAAGCAGCCCGTCGAGATCATCCGTGACAACCTCCAGGAGCTGGTGCAGCTTATCGACAAGGGAAAACTTACCTCTGAAGAGATTTCAGTTGTCTTAAAGGGACAAGTACGTAACGCCACCCAGGTCGCCGCAAACGTACAGGAATTCCAGAAGGCGATCGCTGAGAAGAACACGGAGATTCCAAAAGCCTTCCGGAAATTTCTTGAGGGTGATTGATTGCCGGTAATCGTAAGTCATGAAGATCTGAATAAGAAACAGATCTTTTTGATCCCTGCGATGCCCGCCAATATCCGGCAGCAGGCAAAACAAGTACTTCTGGAGATTCTCGTGCATCCCGGCATGGCAAAACCAGTCCGGCTGAGATTTAAGAAGAGAGACGACACATTCTGTGTAATCAAAGGGATTATGAGCAACGTATTCAATAACCCGCTCGTGGGAAAGATCGTGCTAAACGGGTGGATGGAGTAAGAAAAACTGACAGGAGGGAGTATGATGGAGAACGGAACGGATCAATCAGGATGTATTGAAGCGGGAATACTGGAGAATGCGCTGGTTATTATCGCGGTTCTTGATAAAAAGGGCAAGATTCTTGCCTGGAACCATGCAGCCGAAACTATTACCGGTTATACAAAAGAGGTAGTGATCGGTACCACCTCTATCTGGAGACACCTTTATCCGGACAAGGATTACCGCAACAACGTTACCGCCGGAATCGCCAAAGTCCTTGCAATAAAGGATCATTTTGAAAATTTTGAAACGATTATCAGGACTCGTTCCGGAGAATCCCGCACTATCCTCTGGAACACCAAGGAGATTATCCGGAAAGGCGTTTCCCGCATCGTCGCGGTCGGGCAGGATGTTACGTACTTAAAAGATCTGGATGCTTTTCGCCAGAGCATTATCGACAATGCTAATGACCTCATCACCGTTCTCGATTCCAGGGGCAAAATCCTCATGTGGAACAAGGCCGCAGAATCGATCACCGGGTATGCACAAAACGAAGTTGTAGGCAGCCACGACATATGGAAGTGGCTCTACCCGGACGCAGACTACCGGCGCACCATAACAAAACGAATTACTGATATTATCACCACCAAGAAGTATTTTGAGAACCTTGAAACTACGATTGTCACAAAAATCGGTGAAAAGCGGATCCTGTCCTGGAACACAAAACAGATGGGATCCAGCGGTAATTATCATGCGATTGCCATCGGGCGCGACATCACTGATATAGCGAAAGCCAAACGGGAAATCAAGCGGAATGCGGAATTCCAGAAAAGTGTCATCATCAATGCAAAACTCTGGATGACGTTCCTTGACACTAAGAATAATGTGGTCATATGGAACAAGGCGGCAGAAGAGATTACCGGGTATACCCGTGACGAGGTTGTCGGTCATGGTAATGTCTGGAAATGGATTTATCCGGATGACGGGTACCGCAAAGAAGTAACAAGGAAGATTATCGATATTGTCAAAAACAAGAAATTCCTGGAGAATTTCGAAACGGACATCCGGACAAAAACCGGGGATACGCGGAGAATCTCGT
>JAUSBW010000272.1 GCA_030651815.1 Methanoregula sp. | reverse complement strand
TGTTTGGGCATATTCGTTTTTTGCGAGCGAAGCGAGCGCGCCGACTATATATACCTTTTTATAAATGATTGGAATTATTTTAGGGCAGTAATCCCGCACGAGGTAAAAAGGTAATTAAATTCCTTAAGCTGAGGGCTATGGATTTGTTTCAATTTGAAAAGATCGAGCAGTCGTATTCGAAATATCCATTATATATTTTATTACGTTTCTATAGGCGTATAGTTTTATGGTATAAGTATCCCATTCGATTCAATAAAACGGATCATAGTGAATGTCTTCTTATTGCTTTAATTATTGATTCAGTATTCCAGCCAACCATCTCTCTTGCAACTCGCTGAACTTCAAGGGGAATATTAATTTGACCACGAGGAATAATCCCGATTATTGGTTTTTCGTATTTATTCGCTATATCAATTTCAATTTGTAGCCAAGGTCGGTGTGCCACATACATGCCAGAAATTATCAGAACACAAGAAGCGGGACTAATTTGTGAGTCAAGTGCTGCTTTGAGTTTTCTAAAGCCAATTGGTGTTTTTGGATCAATTAAAGGATCATGCTTTGGTACACTATAATTTCTATAATTAAACTTCATCGAAGGCGTCTGTCTTGCAATTTTTAACAGATCTTCCAAACGACTATAAGCCTCGCTATATCTCCAAGCATGACTGATGAATAAATTATGATTTTTTATCATTGTTGAAAATTATTTTTTCTCGCTGTATTCAAGTCTTTTTTCAATTCGCTTGCCGGGTTCAACCAATAGAGTGAAGTATGCAATATCTGTTCCTTTTATCATACTCTCCACAGTTTCAACAAATAATTTATGGTTTAAAGAGAGTTCATCGCAAGAATATCTTCCAGCGCTATTCAAATACAAACATTTCTCTGATTTCAGCTGTTCAGCAACCAATCGAAATTTTTCCCATTTCGACCCATAATTTTGGAATTCCTCCCATTGATACGTTGCTAAAACAGTTGTCGATAGGGTTAAAGCAACGATTCCCATCCAAATTTTAAAATTTTCTGGAACTGTAAACGCCAATGCTATTATAAATGTTGTTAATACGTTGCATGTAATTGAAAGAGTCTTTATTCTTCGATAATTTTTTTGATTCTCTATAGCTTTAGAATCGAAATAATTGATTTGGTCATCCACTCTTTTTATTATAAATTCATCATGTGTATCAGTCATATCAAAAAATTATTTTTCGGGAATAAGAATGTTTATATCAAAAAATGAATTTTTTTTTAAAAATCTACAATTCGCATTAATAACTGATTATTCCAAATAAACGAAAAAAATCAATCTGTCCAAGTATCTCCAGACCGATTTTTTCCAAAATATGAACGAGAATTATTAGGAATGGTACTCGATCTCATAGTGAAAGAATCATGGATCCAATTTTGAAGAGATATTGGATTATCTGTCCAATTGTAAATTTTTGCATAACCACACTGAATGTTATCATACAACCTAGGAGGAATCGTATGGGAGTTATATTTAGTGAAATCAGTTCTAATATAAGTCGGAAGAATTATTCCCAATAAACCGGCATGAGGATTGAGTTGAGTATCCCTTATGCTCGATCCTATTTCCCAATCAACATGTTTTCTTTTCCAAGTATCTTTACCGATTAATACAAGAGTAACGGTTGCATCTCGAAGATATTCATCACGAATTTTTTGACGAACCGTTTCCGTCATTAAATCAGAACTAATTGCATTATAAGGAACAGAATAATTAATAGCAATTCCAGATGTGGACAATATTTTTTCTAAACGTTCTCTATATTGTTTATCCCCTTCATACGGTGTTTCACCATGATGATAACTAATAAAAATTTTATGGACTTTTGTTGTCATGGGTAATATGATTTTTTTAATCAAATTATTAATTCCGATTTGATTTTTTGTACAATAACACATTTAGGGTCGATCTCGCATATTTCCATGAGCTCCCGATCCATGAGATTCCCCCCTACCTCTTCCTCCGGACCTTCTGCCGCTTCCCCGGCAATTCATGCCCCACATGCATCTTCGTCGCCGCCGACTGCACATGCTTCGGCTTCTCCGCAGACTGGTTAGACAGATACCGTCCCCTCGGGGACTGCTGGTGCTCCCGCTTCTCCGGCTCCCGCAGCCGCTCCCCGGGTTTCCCGCCCCCCGGCCCCCGCTTCTTCTCCGGCCGCTTGTCCTTGTGGATATCCTCGCTCTCCAGCTCCCCGATGATATCGAGCGGCTCGGTGTTGCACTTCGTCAGCCGGATGATCTCGAGCAGCCGCTCCATCCCGATGAAATGCTCCGCCATCACCCGGGCGAGCGGCGTCATCACGAGCCTCGTGCCGTGCTTCTCCACCAGCTTGTGCGTGATGAGCTCCGGCAGCACCGGCTCCATGCTCCCCACCATCATGCTGTTGATCCGGTTGAGGTCCGCCTCTTCGCCATTGCACGCGATCGCGTTCGCCACGTACTCCTCCGAGCTCGCCTCGAACTCGTGGACCGGGGCGACTTCTTCCATCTGGCCCTTGAGCAGCTTGATCGCGATCTCTTCTTCCGTGCCCGGGTTCTCCCGCGAATAACTGCCGCCGGGTTCTGCGAGGATCACGACACGCCCGAGATCGTGGAAGTCGGGCCGTCCCGCCCGGCCTCCCATCTGGTTGAACTCCTGCACCGAGAGCCAGTCCCGGCCCATCGCAAGGGCATCGAAGATCACCTGCGAGGCGGGGAAATCCACCCCGGCCCCGAGCGCTGCGGTTGTGACTACCGCCATGAGTTTGCCGGTTAAGAACTTCGTCTCCACGTCCCGGCGTTCAACGGAACTTAAGCCCGCATGGTACGCGGCCGCCCGGATGCCGAGCGCATCGGCGATCGTGTGGCACCGGGCCCGGGCGTTCGTGAAGATGATCGTCTGGCCCCGGAATCCCTTTGATGACGTGCGCTTGTACTCCTCGGTCGTCATCTGCTTGATCATCGGGATCTTCTGCTTGCGCTCGACAAAGAGCAGGTAGCGTTCCAGCCCCACCGGGCGGTCGGCATACACCACGAGCGTGCAGTTCAGTTTCTTTGCCAGGATCTTCGGCGAGCCGATCGTGGCCGAGAGATACAGGAACTGCGCCTGCGGGGCGAGATACTTGAGCCGCGCGATCATCCCGTCGAGCCGGTGGCCGCGGTCCGCATTCTCCAGCATCTGCACTTCATCGATTATGACGGTGCCGATATTCGCCATCTTCTGGCCGCAGCGGATCATATTGTCCACCCCTTCGTACGTGCCTACGATGATCGGTGCCTGCGGGTTCCGGTCCCCTACCTTCCGGGTCTCGGGAAGATTGAGCCGGCTCGTACCGGTGAGCAGGCCGGACTTGGCAAACTTCGCATAGCGTTCGGTGAACCGCTCGTACTTCTGGTTCGCTAACGCCACGAGGGGGACTAAAAAGAGCGTCCGCCCCCGGCCTTCGAGATAGTTCTTTATCCCCGCCATCTCACCGATGAACGTCTTGCCGCTCGCGGTTGCTGCCACCACCAGCAGGTCTTTTCCGCAAAGCAGTCCTGCCTCAACGGCAAGATGCTGCGCCGGCATGAGCTGCGTAACCCCGCTCGCCTCCACGAACTGGCGGGGCAGGGGCAGCTCTTCGATCGAGGCCGTTGTCATCACCGGGTGGGCCTCGAGTTTGTCGAACATCGCCGACTCCATCGAGATCTTGTCCGGCGAGAGAGTGGCTAACACCCGGTCAAGGTTGCGGTAACTCGCGAGCAGTTTTTCGAGATGCACAATCCCGTCCCGGCCCAGCCGGCCGATATGGGAGACCTCGCGGCGCAGCTCCTTTCGTCCGCAGTCAAGGCAGATCTTCTCGTTCTTGCCAAACGTGATCGCAGTCTCTTCATTGATCGGTGTGTACCGTTCGTCGAGCAGGCACATGCGGCAGAGATTTACGGTCCCGGCCGTTACCTGGAAAGCCTCAAGGAACGTCTCGAACAGGTGGTCTTTTTTCACCATCCGTACATCGGACTCGCGGAGCTGGGCGATGAACTCCTTTGACGGGGTCTGGGTGTAATCTTTTTTAGAGCCCCACTTCACCCGGTATTTTGTCGGGCGGGGACCGCGGGGCGTATCATTCAGTTCAACATAGGCCGCGCCCCGCACACTCTTGCCATCATAAAAGAGGCACTTGTAATTCCCGCTTCGCTGGAGCTGGACAATGATCTTCATGGCGCAATCAGGTCATGGATCACGTACGCGAGTTCCACACTCTCCAGTCTCTTTAAGAAATCCGTGAACTCCTCATCGACAATCACAATCGCACAGTCAATCCCGTGGAAGGCAGCTTCGATCACGCCTTCGCGGGCGCCAAAGAACATATCGGGTTTCCTGCCCGCCGCTTCGAGCGCGATATAAGCTTCAAGCCCGACTGCGGCAACCATGCCCGCCGCACCGGTGATGGCCAGCAGTTCGGCCCTTTTTACTTTCTTTGAACCCCCGTGCTGGATCCGTGGCACCTTGCAGACATGGATAATACCCTCCTTGTGCTCGATGATGCCGTTGAGCCGGGCCACGCCAACGTCCTGACCTTTTTTGGCATCAGAGACAACTGTGCCGGTCGCCGCAAGCGGAGATTTCCCGGCATAGAGAAAACCGTCTTTCATATATACGCCGACAACGTCCCCCGCTGAAAGGTTCTCTCCGGCAATCGCTGCCCAGACAGATACCTGCTGGATAATGTCGCGCCGGATGTGCCGGGCATAGGACTCCAGCGACTCGGCATTGATGAGCACCCACTCGATGCCGGACCTGGTCACTTCATAATTGCCCCTGCCGATTGCAGAGACCATACCTTCATCGACAAGTTCACGGATATATTCAGAGATCGCCTGCGGGGTCACCCCCATCTTTTCAGCGATCTCCTGCTGCCGGACAGCAGGCTGGTGCTCGGCGATCTCCACGAGGATCTGGAGGCGCGAGACTTCACGTTTGCTGCGTAAAATAGAGTAGAGGGGATCCTTAGCGCCCAGTGTCAAGCAGCACCAGTCCCTGCCCTTTAACATCCATATGAGGAATCCGTTTGGCAATCCCTTTGACAAAGACGGGACTGACCATGAATTTGCGGGAGAGTTCGTTGATCGAGCTGTTGCCCCTGGTCAGTTCTCCTTCAATCTGGTCCACGACTTCTCTGAGATTCTCGTCATTGGAAAGCGAGATGTGGATGATATCAGCGAGATCGGAAAGATTGCACTGGAAGTTTGCCCGGAACTTGTTGTAGGTGGCCCGGAACTCTTTTTCCGGTTTCGAACCAGGTTTTGGCATGCGCCACTGCTCTTCTACAAGATTGCCTTTCTTTAAGAGCTGGAGGCACACCATCACGGATTCCTCACCCACCTGCGCCCGTATTTCATCTTCAGTCAGCCATGATTTATTGAGCAGTTCATAGACCTTTTTAAAAGAGGGATCGTTGAACGTCATCAGGAGCGGAACGAGGTCCACGGGATCGTTAACTATTCGAATATGGCCCGGCACAGTAAAACCCTATAATTATATCGTTGTGCGATTCAATAAGTTTTTGCGGCACTTCGATGCGAAAAACTGGCAGAATCACAGTGTGCGGAATTGTTCAGGGTGTCGGATTTCGCCCGTTTGTTTACGCACAGGCTATAGCGCTGGGTATAGCAGGAACAGTGAAAAATCTCGGCAGCGAGGTCGGGATTTTTGCACGCGGTGACCGGTTCGATGAGTTTGTTGCAGCAGTCACCCGCGGTCCCCCGCTCTCGCGCATCGATTCGGTTACAGTATCAGATACCCCTGATACCATTCCTGACGGATTTTTCATATTACCGAGTGCCACAGGATCATTCAGCGGCATGATCCCGCCCGACATTGCCTGCTGCGATGAGTGCATCACCGATATTTTCCACAAAGGCGGGCGGTACGGGAATTACTGGGCCACATCCTGCGTAAACTGCGGGCCACGGTACAGTATTATCCACAAGATCCCTTATGATCGCGAACGCACATCGATGGAAGAGTTCCCGATGTGTCCTGCCTGCGCACAGGAATATAACGATCCCCATTCCCGGCGCCACCATGCGCAGACGATTGCCTGCTCTGCCTGCGGGCCGAAGATCGAACTCTTCAACAGGCTCGGTCACCGGGTGGACTGCGCGGATCCGGTCAGAGAGTCTGCTCGCCTGCTCGATGCGGGAAGGATCCTTGCTGTGCGGGGCGTGGGCGGGTTCCATCTTGTCTGTATTGAAAGTTCAGCGGGTGAACTGAAACGACGGCTCGGCAGGATCGAGCAGCCGTTTGCGTGCATGGTGCGGCCGGCATATCTCGAACAGATAGCGATCGTGACAGCACAGGACTGGGAACTGCTCACCAGCCCGGTCCACCCGATTGTAGTCCTGAAAAAGCGCGATCCCACGGCCCATGAAACGATCAGCAATGTCCATACGATCGGCTGCATGCTCCCCTATACCGGGCTTCACCATCTCCTTTTTTCCCATCTCCGCCACCCGCTCCTGATCATGACCAGCGCCAACATGCCCGGCTACCCGATGATCACCGGTATCGACATAGCAATGGCAAAGCTGAACCGGGACGTGGATTTCTTTTTAACGCACAACCGTACGATCGTGAACCGGTGCGATGACTCGGTGATGCGGGACGGGTACATCATCCGGCTCTCGCGGGGGATTGCCCCGAAGCGGACGGCCATCGATCTCGGAAAGCACTGTATCCTTGCCGTGGGCCCGGAACTGAATTCGAACGCTACCATCTACCGGAACGGGTTTGCTGTCACCTCGCCGCATGTGGGCAATGTGCGGAACCCGGCCACACTGGAATACCTTCAGGAGACCGTGCAGAACCTCCAGCGGGTACTGGGGGCACAGTTCGATGTGATCGCCCACGATCTCCACCCGCAGTTCCTCTCGACCCGGTTCGCCCGGGAGCTGGCGGCGGAACATTCACTTGAACTCATACCGGTACAGCACCACCGGGCGCATATCGCGGCAGCGACAACGGAGCCCGGCATCGGCATCGCCATCGATGGGATCGGGTACGGCGATGACGGGACGGTGTGGGGCGGCGAGATCTTCTCCGGGCAGGTGCCTGACCTCCGGCGCGTGGCCCATCTCGAACCGGTGCCCATGCCCGGCGGGGATCTGGCCACCCGGTTCCCGGAGCGGATGCTCTACGGCATCCTGCCTGATGAACGGATCCTCTCACTGCTGGCCGGGCGCGGGTGGTCGGATATCGAACTCAGGGTGATCCGGAAACAGGTGACATCGGGATTCAATGTCACGCAGACGAGCAGTACCGGCCGGGTGCTGGATGCTGCCGCTGCACTGCTCGGCATCTGCCGGGAGAAGACCTATGATGGCGAGCCGGCAATGAAACTCGAATCTGTGGCATATGGAGGTTGTGCTGAACCATGGGAACTGGTATTTGGTACTCATGCCGGATGCGAACTGCTCTCCACCCGTTCACTGATGGAGACTGCACTTGACCGGATGCAAAAAGCACCCAAAGATGATCTCCGGGCAGTGCGAAATATCGCCGCATCGTTCCAGTACAATCTCTCGCGGGGCATCGCTGCTCTTGCCATCCGGGC
Organism: Methanoregula sp.; assembly: GCA_030651815.1. GTDB lineage: Archaea > Halobacteriota > Methanomicrobia > Methanomicrobiales > Methanospirillaceae > Methanoregula. Next base: position 4,351 of record JAUSBW010000272.1, on the reverse strand, counting down.
TGCGGAACGCGACGGCATGCAGAAGGTTGCGATCAGTGGGGGGGTTGCAATCAACCACGCAATCCGTGAAACGATAAGAGATGAGATTATAAAAGCGGGGCTTACCTGCGTCATCAATGCCGACTACCCGTCAGGCGATGGCTGTGTTTCCTATGGCCAGTGCGTGTACGCGGGAAAGATTTTGGGAATACGGAAGTGAATGAGATGAGCCGGTTCTAAAAGCCAGGAGTCGAGCACTTTATCATGCGGGAGACTAAAAACAGGGAAAGTGATTTTAAATGGAACAATCTGAACCAGTCATGGATAAAGAGCATAAGATAAAAGACCTTGAGCAGGACCTCAACGATCTCCGCCAGGGGCTTGCCGTAGTTACGGACTACTATAAGGATCTTAAAACCGCCTCGAAAGAACAGGTTGTATCCCTGGAACTCGAAGAAGCGATTGTCAAACCCCTCATGGAAGATGAACTCGAATTCGATGGCATCTGGAGTTTTCATGAAGAAGTGCTGGTGGCAGATTATTCAGCCCATGTTCCCTGCACAGCGATGTATGAGGCGTTTGTTAAGTTCTGCACCAGAAGCGGGAGACGTGCAATAGAGCAGGAAGCGTTCGAGTTTGTCTTTGAGCGGATGGAGAATCCAAAACCCATATGTGAACGCGGGAACTGGATTGGCTACCGGCTCCGCACAGCTAAATAATGAACGGGGTGTGGGAACACCTCATGACGGAATCTTTTTTTTTGTACTTTTTTCTCGTAAGACTATTCCGGGAAAAGGGTACAACGTGACGCACGTGCCGGGAAAAATTGGTTGTAAGCCTGACGCTCCCGGGAGCTCTGCCTCCGCCGCGTGGGCGTCCCCCGTATAGCGAGAACACCAGAACAGGGCACATAAGCCCTCCATGAAATTATTTTTCCAAAATCCGCTCGATCTCTTTCTTCAGCGGGGGGATATCAACCATAACTACCCGCCAGATTTCACTTGGAACGATTGCAAAATAGTAATGGACAAGAATATTCCGGAACCCGATAATCTTACTCCATGGAATCTGGGGGTAATTCTTCTGCGATGCTTCCGAAACACCCCGCGCCGCTTCCCCCAGCACCTGGAGATAGTGTACGATCCAGACCTGGATCAGTTCACTTGTTTCAAATTCCTGTTTACCTTCGGCGGCATACTTCTCTATCTGGCGAATCGCCTCAGCCATATCCGAAAAACGGAGCATATCATCCCTCAAAGAGGAATCGCCTCCGCAAGAATCCGGCTCCGCACCTGGTCCCGAAGAAGGTTAATGGTGCAGACATCGACATGCGTCCCAAGCAGTTTTTCGAGATCGAACGACAGGCCGCCAAGATCGAACAGTGTCCGGCCGGGTTCAAGTTCAACAAGAAAATCAATATCACTGTTTTCACCCGCAGTATGGCGGGCAACTGAACCGAAAACGCGGATATGAGAAGCACCGTACCGTGCTGCAAGCACAGCAATCTCGTCTTTTTTTGAGGCCACAAGATGATAGATATCCGGTTTTGGCATATACTTAGGGAGTTGCTCATCCATATGCCAAAAAACCTTGCTCAATTGAGAGACTTTTCGGCAGATGCAATTGCATCAGGAAATTCTTCGAAATGTGGTTGCCCGACAAGGCAGATTTTTTTAAAACAGAAATCCCGGTTAGCTTGTTGAAGAATTCTCACGAATTCGTCTCATCTTCAGGGGTCTTATGAAACACCAGGAGAGAAGAGAAAAAAAGAGATTAGCCGAACAGGGCACCGAGCCCTGCCATACCGCTCTCTTCTTCCGCCTTCTTGTCCTCTTCCTTGGGCTCTTCTTTAGCTGGTGCTGCGTGGCCTGCTGCTGCGGGTGCTGCTGCGACTGCAACCTGTGCGACTGCTGCCTTGCTGATTGCCTCTTCAATGTTCACGCCATCGAGGGCTGCAATGAGTGCCTTGATCCGTGACTCGTCTGCTGCTACACCGGCGGCAGTAAGGACTGCCTTTACGCCATTCTCATCGACTTTCTTGCCTGCTTTGTGCAGGAGAAGTGCTGCATAGATATACTCCATCTTAAATTCACCTCAAATATCTCAAATATTATTTTACCAGGCCGTTGACCACCTGGCTTTCTCTGTACGCTTTACCTATAATCGCATCGATAACGTCTTTCTCGTAGATCGCTGCCTCAACTGCAAGACCGCGGGCTTCCCGGACCGCCTTGGTCAGGATAGCATCCATCGTGTCTTTCGTCGGGATCGCTGCGTTGACCGACAGGTTAAATGCCTGCGTGGCTGCGAGCTGGATCTGTCCGAGGATTACGGTCTCATCTACTGCGAGCACGGACGGTTCAAAGATACCGCCTTCGTGGTACGCGACCTGCAGTGCAAGTCCTACGTCCATCGGCTTGATGTCAAGTTTAACAAGAACCGCGGCAAGCTTTGCCGAGATGACTGCGCCTTTCTTGACAACGGTCTTGGTCTCTCTGATCTTGACTTTGCCGCCTTCAATCGCTGCGGGTATGCCTGCCTGCTGGAGTTCCCCGACAATCGGACCCGGTTTGAAACTGGTCGGACCTTTCCCGATGACGATGTCTTCCGGTGCTTTATCACCGGCTTTTGCCGCCATCCTGGTCTTGGTCTTTTCCAGCTGCTTAAAGAGCTTGAACGGGTTGTCGTTGGTGAAGATGAGCGCCGAGTGACCGGAAATGTACTTCGTGAGGTTCCTGACGTCGCCGCCAATCTCCTCAAACGCGTGCCTGATGAGCGTGTTCCTGGTCACTTTTATGACAGCCTTTCCCCGCAGGTTCCTGCGGATCTGCTGCACCTGCTGTGCCGGGATACCGTACATGTCCACAAACCCGATTAAGGAGAACTGTTTTTGATTCTTCTTAATCTCTGCGACTTCGTCCTTTTTCCAGGTGGGCAGGTGGTGTGTATACAACGCCATTATTCCAGCCTCACTGCGGGACCCATCGTGGTCTTGACAAAGATGGAACGAACGTTCAACGGACCCTGTTCAAGGACAGATTCGATCCTTTTTACGATCGTTTCAATGTTCTCGGCGACCTGTTCCGGCTTCATTGCCGTTGTACCGACCTTTGAAGAGAAGACCGTCTTATCCTTGGTACGGATCTTCACTGAGTTGCGCAGACGCTCGACAATCGGGCGGATATCCTGCCCACCAGCGATCGGCAACGGCATTCTGCCCCGCGGACCGAGCCGGGGACCTAAATACCGGCCGACACCGGCCATGACACCCATCTCTGCAAGGAAGTACCGGTGTGTACTGGCAACTCTCCGTGCTTCGCGGGGCTGACCGCTGAGCCGTTCAACTTCTTCAGGGCCGATAATCAGATCAACCTTGGCTTCTTTAGCCTGCGTGACGATGTCTCCTTTCCCAATCACACAGATTTTGATCTTTTCACCTGTGCCGTGGGGAAGCATAATCGTCTCGTCGATACGATTTTTCGGCTGCGCCATATCGATATTCTTGAGATTGATGGTAATATCGATGCTTTCAGAGAACTTACGCTCTGGCGCTTTTTCTACCGCCGTTTTTACGGCTTCCAAAATTTTGGCCCTATCAACCATCAGATTCCTCCATAGTTCTGCGACCGAACCATATGCGATCTCCTATGGTTTTCTCATGTTATTTCACGAGAACGCTGTCGTACTTGCCTTGTGCGATGAGGGCGAGAACCTCTTTGGGTTTCTTGCCGTCAACGGTAACTCCCATGCTGACACACGTGCCGAGGACTTCCTTTACGGCAGTCTTTAACTCGTAGGAGAGCATGCTTTCGAGTTTCATGTTGGCAATTCTGACAGCGGCCTCAAATGGTAGATTGCCTACCACTTTGACGTTGGGCTCTGCGGATCCTTTCTCGATATTGGCCTCTTTCTTGATGAGTGCCGTCACCGGTGGGATACCCACGGTGATCGTGAATTTCTTTTTGTCGTCAACGATAACCTTGACCGGGACCTGCATTCCATTGAATGAAGCGGTCTTTGCGTTGATCTCATCGACAACAGCTTTCACGTTGATACCGAGTGGTCCGAGCGATGGTCCCAATGGGGGACCCGCGGTAGCCTTTCCGCCGGGTACTAAAACCTCGACCACATCTGCCATAGTCTTTGCACCATGCCGTCCCGTATTAGCGGGTTCCGAGCTTGGGTCTGTAAATATTGATGGCAAGGGACATAAAGGTAGTGTGCAGTGGGGGGTAGTGTAAAGATTCAACTGTAAATTGAACAACCCTGACTCTAATTGATCAAATGTAACTGATCATTAACGTATAAACCCATCGAAACAATTCGAAAAAGATCTAAAACGTTGAGGGCCCAAGACAATCCCCACGATTAC
>JAUSBW010000271.1 GCA_030651815.1 Methanoregula sp. | reverse complement strand
ATGCGGCCCTGACATCGTGCTGTTACGCAAGTATCTCACCCGCCACCTTAAAGAGACCGGACTCCACTGCGAGATCTGGATCTACACGCTGCATTATGGATTCAGCTGCTTTGAAGTACTGATGGACAGCATCCGGGAGATACCCAAACTCTCGCTTTTCAAAATCGTTCGCAATGTCGGCGGTGCGGTATGATCCCGCAGCAATCTTTTCACGCAGCAAAGAACCGGTGCACGAAACTGCTTGAGTCACGGGGCTACCAGCCCGTCCAGCCGGTGACCGACAGTTTTCTCTCACGCATCATCCCACTCCACCTTGTCGGGATGAAAGGCGATTACGAGGCCCTCTGCGTGAAGGTCCGGCTTGCACCGGGAGCCGTGAGCCCGGAGTATGTCGAATCGTTCTGCAGGTTTGATATCTGCCAGTTACGGTCCCTGCTCTCGATGTCGCCGGGGGATATATTTCTCCGGTGCGAGGAATGGGTTGCGTCGCCGAACGGATCAATCCATTGTTTCGAAGTAATGCCAAACGGGATCCGCGAGGTGGCAGCCTATGCCCGGTGAAGCAAACGTATCGGAGATTATCCCAGAGAAGATCGATGGAATCCCGCTCTACCTGATCGCAACAACCATAGCGGGCCAGATCAAGAAGAAACGCGAATCGGTTTTCCAGATCACGGTTGAGAGGAAGTTTTTCCATGGTTATACCATCATTGTTGAGACTCGTGACGAATATGCCCTGCGGGTAAAACAGGAGGCCCCTGCCCACACAGAAGGCGACGGGCATGGTTAACCGGTATTTCTTCTTTCGAGTCCGGACAAAAGCCAGGGTGATGACCTGTGGATGAACATCTTCATGATGCAGTTGCCCTGTTGGCCGGGCCCGGTCAGGTTGTCGAGGTCCGGGCGCTTGCAGACTTAAACACGCACAGCGGGTACTTCAACGATTATGAAGCGCTCGTGCGGCAGGTTGAAGCACTGGGTACTGACTCCACGATCCAGGGAATCTACATCACATTAAACAAAGTGAACCCCGCGCTTTTCTCACGAAGAGCAAACCGCATCAAGATGCGACTGGGGAAAAAAGACAGTTCCACTGGAGATGCAGATATTGTGCGTCGCCGCTGGCTGCCCATCGACATCGACCCGCTGCGGCCAAGCGGCGTGTCGAGTACCCATGAGGAACACACTCTCGCGCTGAAAAAGGCAGACGAGATTGCATGGTGGATTGCCGGGCTCGGCTTCCCCGAACCGATCCGGGCGGACTCCGGTAACGGTGCGCACTTACTCTACCGCATCGACCTGCCGAACGATGACGCGGCAACGGCGCTCGTGAAGGCGTGCCTCATGACGATTGACACGCTCTTCTCGGACGAGCGGGTGAGTGTGGATACGGGAAACTTCAACGCAGCCCGCATCTGGAAACTCTACGGGACCGTATCCCGGAAGGGTGACAGCACCGATGAACGTCCGCACCGTCGGAGTTGTATCCTCTCGGCTCCCGAAGAGTTGAAGTGCGTGAGTCCGGAGCAGCTTCGCGATCTCGCGGCACGATCACCTACTGAGCAGCAGGCACAGCAGCAACCGGGTACGGCAAAGGACAAGCGCTTTGACCTGAACCACTGGCTATCCGATCATGGGGTTGGGGTGCGGTCCGAAAAACCGTACAACGGCGGTACGCTGTACATTCTCGACCAGTGCCCGTTCTCATCTGCTCACAAGGATGGTGCTTTTGCGATCCAGTTTGGCAACGGAGCAGTCTTTGCCGGCTGCAAGCATGCGTCCTGTGGGGGCAGTACCCAGCGATGGCAGGAGCTCCGCGAGCAGTTTGAACCGGACCGGGTAGCGAAGCGGAAAGACTGGGAGCAGAACCAGAAGAACTACCGGAAGGACCGGGCAAAGGCCAAAGCGAAGATTGAAGATGCTGCGGACCCGGAGCCGGTAAACCCGGACGCCCGGGCGACTGCTCTTGAGGTGCTGGAACACGGCGATCCGGTCTCTCTGATGCTCTCAGTATTTGCAAAGGAACATGTTGGCGATGAGATCCTCGCCCGCTGCATGCTCCTCTCGATGGCTTCACAGGCCGTGAAGAATTCAGAAGGGCTGCATGTCTCCGTGACCGGGGATTCCGGCAAGGGGAAGACGCACGCGTTTAAGAAGATGATGCAGCAGGTCCCGGACCGGTATAAAGTAAATGGCACAGTGAGCAACAAGGCTCTTTACTATATGAAAGATCTCCGGCCCCGCACGGTACTTATGAGTGATGATACCGAGTTGTCGGACGGGATTCAGGAGATCCTGAAGTCTGCCACCTCAAACTTCAACGAACCGATCACACACACTACTGTTACAAAGGATCTGACCTCGCGGGTCTGCACGATTCCAGAGCGGTGCGTCTGGTGGATTTCAAAGAAGGAAGGGACCGGAGACGACCAGGTGATGAACCGGATGCTGACCTGTTGGATTGATGAGTCTGCCGATCAGGATGCCCGCGTTCTCGCATCAAAGCAGGAGAAGGAGGGACAGGACCCGGACACATTCATAGAGGAGTCTCCTGAACTGGCAGTCTGTAAGGAGATCTGGGAGATCCTGCACGAGCAGATGATCTGGGTGATCATTCCCTTTTCAACACAGATCCGGTTCCAGACAATCAGCAACCGGCGCAATCCCGACATGCTCTACGATCTGATCAAGAGCCATGCGGCCCTCTTCTTCATGCAGCGACAGCAGAAGACCGGTAGTGACGGGACGCTCTGCGTGTACGCGGATGAAGCGGATTTCGCTGCGGCAACTGAAGTCTTTACGCTCCTGAACGGAACTGCGGGGGGGCAGGAATCGAAGATGACAAAGAAAGAGTCGGACCTGCTTGTAACCATCGAGAAGGCGGTTCTGACGGAATTCACCATCCAGGACCTGCAACGGCTCACCGGCTGGTCCTACTCCTGCATTTACAAAACGGTGAAAGGCTACGACAGCCGGGGCAGGAACTATACGGGGCTTCTCGAAAAATGCCCGGCCCTTTCATTCACTGACCGGACGGTGACCGTAACCGAGACTGACGGATATTCGGTCCGCCGCAGGACCGAAGCGTTTTTATGGGACCGGGAGCTCTACCGGCAGTGGAAGAACGGCGGAGCATGCTGGCTTGACCGCAATCCGAAGAACGATGATGATGATGCTGGTCATTTTCAGCAGTTTCAGCAGGGTTTCAGCAGTTTTTCAGCAACTGCTGAAAATGAGATCGCTGCTTCCTGCGGTCCCGATTCCAACAAAGGAGATGATTGTACAAATAATTCTGTACTAAGAGAAGGTGGTTTTCAGCAAAACCGGAATAATGCAGGTGTTTTGAAATCTGAAATGAATTCATCTCAGTATCTGCATAATCTGCGATCTGCTGAAAACGAAAAACGATCTCTGCCCGGAACTGCACAATTGGGTAAACCGGTGGCAAATTCCGCCCCGGGTTCTTTCAGCAGCCGTACGAAAGATGCTGAAAGTGTGCTGAAAACAGAACCCGTTGCTGAAAAACCAGAACCGGCCCGGTCCATTGATGTTCGGGATTACAAGAAACTCGAATCTTCGGAACCAAAGACCGCGTGTTATGTCTGCGGGAGGAAAGGCTCCTGGTTCATTGAAAAATATACCAATGAGCGTAGAGCCCGGTCAAAGGATAAGCAGGAAGCCCGGCGGGTGTGCCGCTCGTGTTTCAATGAGGCGGTGAAGGTTGAGCAGATGGCTTTAGTTCCATTGCCGGGGACGGTGGTTGCTTCCCGGTGTGAGCGGGTTACTGCGGATGTGGGGAAGTGTTCGGTATGTGGGTTGGTGAGAGCTGAGTGGATTGACCGGGAGGCTGGGGTGAAGTTGTGTGAGCATTGTTACGGGAGGGGGGTGAGGGAGAAGGCAAGGGAGATCGGATGCAACGCCTGAAATAAAGACCGATTAAAAATTTAATAATTTTTCAAGTTTTTCAAATACTATTTTTGCTTTTTCAAAATCTCTTATACCTGTAATAATTACCTTCCCTGTTGAAAATATAAGGAATGTTGCACCCCATTTTTTGTAAATTAGTCCTGGAAATATTTCCGGTTCATAACTTGCATCGCTGCTATCTAAATGAAAAACTATTTTTTCCAGCGTGGTGTTAAGTTGCAACGTTCCGAGACATACAATGTTGACAATCTCAGTTTTCGTGATACTTTTACGAACCCCTGCATCATCCAATATTTTTAGAACTCGCTGTGCAGTATTTTTAATTGTCTCTAATGATTTTACACCGGTAATTAGAAATTTTCCAGATTTGTAAAACGCGATATAGTAATTTTCTGGTTTAATTCGATATTTGACCCAACTTCCCAGTTTTTTAGGTAATATGGCCCCTTCAATATTGTTAGACAGATAGAGCAAATCAAGAGGTTCATCTAATGTGCAAATTGTTACCATACTTACGATTTTAATCATCGGAAGCTCTCAACAATATAGGTTTTTTCACATATTCATTATGATCATCGATTTCGAATTTTCCCCATCCTTTTATCAGCGTCACTCCCCCTCTCGATCCCAAAATCAAACGGTAGTTTTCGAAACGGTATCATGAGCGGTTGGAGCGGGAGAGTTTTTTTAGATTGAATGGACTGTCTTAAACAATTCATTTGTCAGCAGTATACGCTTTCAACATCGCCCGGAACATCTTGCCGTGATTGGGATATTTCAGGTGAAGCAATTCGTGAACAATAATTTTTGTCCGCTCGTTTTTGGATTGTCGTAAAATTGAACGGTCAAAAGTTAACCGGCCCCTGCTTGAACAACTCGCCCACTTGTTCCTCATTTTACGCAGGTGGATCTCTTTTATTTCAACCTTGCAGGTTTTCGCCCATTCTCCGACAGAACGCTTGAAGGATTCCGGTGAGATCATGTGACTGCCCGTTTGAGAACGCTCATGATCTGGTCAACGATCTTTTTGATCTCTTTGATGTCCCGGGTCCCGGATTGCAGGATGACCGTGTACAGTTCCTGTTTCACGTCACGGGCCTGCTGTTCGCTGGATCTCCAGTGGGGATAGTGGTTCAGGATAATTTTCATCTCATGGGCTTTTGTTTCCGGATCGCTGATGCTGGTTTTGTTGAGAAGCCAGAAGATGGAGAACTCTTCTATCGGGATATTGCGTTTCTCCTGTTCAAGCCGGGCGGTATTGATCTCTTCAATGATGGTTTTGAGTTCGGCAAGGGTTTCCTGTGTGGTTTTCTGGCGGTCCTTGTAGAGCTGGATCACCGCATCCGCTTTTTCACTGATGGAGAGAAGGTAGGGAGAATCTTCCGTATGTTTCCGGACGAGATGGGCAATCCCTTTGCTGAGATTGAACACCTTCTCGATATCGGATACAGGCTGCTCTTCGATATACCGGAGGACTTTATCGTTGATCTCGTAAATTCCGCCCGGTGCCCCGATTTCGCTGCTTAAGGTATGGTCCTGGACGAGCCGTGCAACCTTGCGGGAGAATTCACGGTCAACGGAGATGCCGGGATCAAAATTTTCCCGCACCATACGGTACATTTTCGCAAGTTTGTCCACATCGTCGATGTATGGTCTCAGGAACGCATCGGGAGAGAGAATTTCATAAATGTCCGAGAGTTCGTGGAAGAATGCGTAGAAGGTATGGCGGATCTCTTCGCTCAGGAAATGTTCGAGCACGGCTTCAACTGCCTTGTCCCGGGTCTTTCCTTTCGCAAGCCCGAGATACTGTTGTGCTTCCTGTGCCATCAGCCGGGTGAACCGGGCTTTGAGTACTTCAAGATCACTGACGATACCTTCGATATCGCTGGAATCAAAGGCGAGCGCTTTTTTGAGATTGTTGAAGATCCCGACAATGTCGAGCACAAACCCTGCGGGTTTCCGGTGTCCTTCTTCGTCTTCATAGGGCCGGTTCACCCGGGCTATTGCCTGGAGGAGGACATGATCCCGCATGGGTTTGTCGAGATACATGCAGTAGAGAACCGGGGCATCAAACCCGGTAAGAAGTTTTTCGGTGACAATGAGGATCTTCGGGTTCTTCTCCGGGCTCCTGAATGCCTTTCGGATACGTTTCTCCTCGTCTTCTGCATGGTAATGCCTGCGGAGATTGTCTTCATCCCGGGGATTCGGGCTGTACACGACTTCTGAATATTCCGGGGGGAGAAATGTATCTAGTTCCTTTTTGTAGAGTGCACAGGCTTCCCGATCAACGGCAACCAAGAACGCCTTGTATCCCATGGGCTCTACGTTGTTCCGGAAATGTTCTGCCACGAACCTGGCAACTTTGGGCACCCGCTCGGGGCTCTTCATCATGTTCCGGAGGTTCACTGCTTTTTCCAGGACCTTGTTGAGTTCCGCGACATCGCTGATCCCTTCCGATTCGGCAAGGTCGAGGAATTCCTTTTCGAGCGTTCTCCGGTCAACGAGCAGGTCGTTGGGGGCGAGCGTGTAATGGAGCGGGACCGTGGTGCCGTCGCTGATGGACTCTGCAATGCGGTACCTGTCGAGATAGCCGTGAGGGGGATCGTCGTGCCCGAATGTGATGAACGTCCCCTGCCCGAATGCAGTCTTGTCGATGGGGGTCCCGGTGAACCCTATGTATGTAGCATTCGGGAGTGCGCCCATGAGGTAGTTGCCCAGCGTGCCGGTGGTGGTGCGGTGGGCTTCGTCCACGAGGATGAAGATCGTGTCCCGGGTATTGATCTTCTCCGGCATACCTTCGAACTTGTGGATCATCGAGACGATGAGGCCACGGTGATCGGCTGCAAGGAGTTTCTGCAGTTCCCGTTTGCTCTCCGCGACTTTGACATTTCCAATCCCGGCAGCGGTGAGATTGCCGAAGAGCTGGGTTTCGAGTTCGTTCCGGTCCACGAGCAGGATCACGGTCGGGCTCTCAAAGACCGGTTCGTGGAGGATTTTCTGTGCTGCCACGATCATCGTGTAGGTCTTGCCCGACCCTTGAGTGTGCCAGACCAGACCGCGTTTCTTTCCGGTATCCAGTGCACGGCCGAGCAGCTTATCGACAGCCCGCATCTGGTGCTGGCGGAGCACGACTTTCTTTAACTCTTCATCCTGCCGGGTGAATAAGATCCCATCGGTGAGCAGGGTGAGGAAGCGTTTCCGGTCACAGAACGTTTTCACCAGCGTCTCGTAATCCCCACCGGCCTCATCCTTCCAGTTGAAGAGCGTCTTTTTCGACATGTTCCAGGTGGCGCTGTAATAATATCGAATGATGTGGGTGAGAGCGTAGAGCTGGAGGACGGCAAGCAGCTCAGGGCATTCGCGATGGTAGCGCCGGATCTGGTCGAGGGCTTCTGCAATGCCCTCTTTTTTGTGGGCGGCCTTGGCCTCGACAAAGAAGACCGGGATGCCGTTGACAAGGAAGACAACATCCTCGCGGATCGTCTTTGAACCGTTGGTGAACGAGAACTCATCGGTGATGTGGAATGTGTTGTTTTCGATGTCATCGGTGTCGATGAACCGGACATCGCGCTCCCGTTTCTCCGCCGGGACAAAGATGGTTTTTACTCCTTTGAGATACTCCCATGCCACAAGGTTGCCTTCAATGGTCGGAGGGATGCGCCCGATCCGTTTCGCGAATTCGATGGCGAGCTCGCGGGTCATGAAGGTGTCGTTTAGCCGGATAATCTGGTCTATGAAAAGATCTTTGAAAAGTATGCCGGTGGGGCCGCCCCGCAGTGCGGTGGCTTTGTCCTTTGGGACATATTCCCATTTTGCGGATTCTGCATAGTCGATGAACGGATTCTGTACTGAGCCACGTTCACCGCCGAGTGTCATGTATCACTCCTCTTCCGGAACAAGAATCCAGATCCGCTTTAATGGCAGTTCCGCTTTGATCTCATCAGGGATTTTATCGTAATAGGTCTGGATCATCTGAATGAGATCATCCGCATTCCAGAGTCGTATCTCGAAAAATTTGGTTGCGGTTTCTTTTGGTACCGTTCCGCTGTAGCCACCCCATGATACCAACAAGCCATGTTCGGCCTGGAAATTCTTCATGACTCCCTGCAGTTCCCGGACAATCTTCACATCACACGGACTGTCGCTGGACTTGACCTGGACTACGAGACGGGGGTGATCAAAACCGAGCGGTCCTTTTCCTGCAATGATATCGACACCGCCATCAGCACCCGGAGGGGAGATGTTCGTAGTATATTCCTGTGCCTCAAGTATTGCACCTACCAGGCGGGTCAGTTCATGCCCTCTGAATTTCCTGCTGATGAATTTCCGGATTTCATCAGTTGCCATCTCTTCGATAGGAACAGGAAGATCTTCAGATTCTATTTCCTCTTCAGGTTGTTTACCGGTTCCCCGTTTTTTTACCGGGAGTGGTTTCCCTTCGAGTAATGCTTTAATCCGGTCTTCGGCATCATTGCGATGAATACGGCAGACGGTCATGAATGCCCCGAGGGAATAGAGGAGATCCTGATCGAATTTATCGCGGGGAATTTCCTTGAACCAGTTCACTTTCCTTGTATGTCGGGAATTTTCTGGAAGATCCGTGCGATATATGTAAGGTCCATCAATTATTCCAAATGCAATTGCAGATCTGGATTTCAGAGGCATTGCAACAAGATCCCCTTTCTCCATCACACGAATGAAGGGCCATATCTGGCTCTCGAAGTTGATGAGTGCCCTGTTTTTCTCGTCCGGATATGCTTTATTCAGAATTTCCCGCAACTGTTCCCGGGTTTGAACATTGGTGAGGTCCGGTGTTTTCACCCACCCCAGAATTGCCATATTTTTTTCCAGAGCAAGGTTTTCCCATTCGCCGTATTTGCCTGCCCGAACCATCCAGAGCGTCATGTTAAACGATTGGTTGTATTTATCATAGGATATCTTTATCGCTATTCTATCGTCTTTGTTTCACAACTTTATGAAAAATGATCTTCAATACGGCCATTATCATGTCACCCATGAAGAAGTCGATCATGATAAGGATAAGGAGTCCAAGGATAAACCAGATCGCGATACTAATATTGTATAATCCCTGGAAACCTCCGAATACGAACACGAATCCGAGAATTAATAAAATTTGAAGAAGATTGCGGTCCATGTTTTCACATTTTCCTGAAATATGGTTAAGCAATTTCAGCAGGTTTGACTCGAATTTTCGCGGTCATGAGATCGTCCAGGAGCGATGTGAACAGGGTGTCGAGCGCTTCCTTGCGGGATTGTTCGGCGGCGAGTTTTTGATCGATGGAAGAAAGGATTTCAACAATTTGTTGTTGAGTCTTTTCGGTAGGAACTGGAACTAAAATTGTTTTGATGATCGTTGCGCTTAAATTCCTCTGATGAGCGCCATGTCCAAGCAATCGATTTTTTTCGTAACTAAATTCGAGGTAGTAATAAAGAAAAGGCGTTAACAATTTTTCTGAAGGAAATATTGCTGCCACTGCTTGATTTATCGATGCGTCAATTCCCGTAATTCCAACCCGACCACGAGTAACTCCCTCACCATACATTGCCATCAAGAGAGTACCTTTGGGAACAATTCGAGTTGATGAATTATCTAGCCCCGCTTTGGTAATTTTTTCTTCAGTTTTTTCAATTATCGAATAATTGATTTCTCCAGTCCTGATCCATGGAATTTCTCCATTCCAATAACTTGGCTCAGTTCTGCTCGGAGTACCTCCAGAAGAAATTTTTGATATATTGCCTAAAGGCTGAAGATCCCACCCCTCCGGCACCTGTCCGATCTCGGTTTCCCTTATCGCCACCCGCTCCGCCAGTTCCGTAGGTAACGGACCGTACCTGAACAGGTGCTTCATCATCGCCGCTTTGAGCGCCTTTGTCGCTGCGATCACATCTTCGGTTTTCTCCTTTGCTTCCTGCAAGGTGCGAAGGGTGGTGGAGATGGCGTGCTGTTCGGGGAGCGGGGGAAAGGGAACGAGGAAATTCTCAACAATCGCTTTGTTGATGTGAGGCTGGGCAGCTCCTGTACACAATTTCAATACTTGCTCTCTAGAATACATTAAGGTATAAAACAAAAATTCTGAAATAAATTTTGAATTAGGTAAAATTCCGACAACTGACTGATTTGTTGAAGATTCAATATCTAATATCCCAACCCTACCGGTTGTTGCACCAGTTAATGCAATTAGAACGGTTTTTTTTGGAAATAACTTTGCAGAACTATTCTCTAATCCAAGCTTTGTAATCAAAGTACTCGGTTGATTTACAAAATTATCTTTGAGAGCTCCTGAATTTACCCATGGAACAGTCCCATTTTTCCAATATTCTTCCTTTAATGTGGATGGTGTACCCCCAGATTTAGAGGATGCAAATTTACCAATGGCTATGATATCCCACTCCTCCGGTAACACACCTAACTCCGTTGCCTTATATCCATCAGGAACATCATTTGAATATTTCATATTCCTCGAAAAATTATTAATTAAAGCCAATGTTGGCCAACCGAATTCAGATACGTGTCATATGCAGTTTTACACGCCGATAAACGTTCAACCGATCCATTAAAAAATCCTGCATGTAACAAGCCCCAATTATTTCCTTGAGAAATCCCCCGTTGAAAGAATTCTTCTATCGGAGAAGGTCTGTCCGCCAAACCATACAGTCTGTATTTCCACTTAAACCTTCCAACGGGGCCGTAAAGCCTTGCATTTGTTAAATCCTGGAAGTTTTGATCGACGAATATCAATCCGACCAGATATTCGAAGAGATCAAATGTTTTATCAAATTTTCTTGAATCGGGAATCAAATCCTTTAACTGTTCTCCAAGAAATCCATGAACATAATCGCTCACAGGAGTATAATAGTCAATATCTTCCTGGGGAGTTGGAACTAATTTTGTTGCATCAGAACCAAAAATATACCCAGCCTGAAGATGTTTAAGTGAATTCTCCGGTCTTCCATTTTCATTACTAATTGGTTTTGATAATAGAGAGAACAGAGCACCAAAATTTTCTGCTTCTAAAGCAGCAATCCCAACTGAGTAGTTTAAAAGAAGCGCCGGATAATGTTGAAGATTGACAAATATTACCAGTCCTTCGGTGTAAGGTTTTTGAAGAAGTCTTTCCATTGCATCAACAATCGGCTTTGGGGAATGGTTTGTGCCAAAATATACATAAGTAGTAAAAATTCCCATTGGCATTTTCAACAATTCTTCATATTCATGCATCCGGTTTTGAAAAATCGGTTTATATTGACCTTTTTGTATTTGCAGGTTTTTAATGTTGAATCGTTCAGATCTTAATTGATCGCAAAGGTAATTCGTTTCCTCTTGAATGAAATCATGAAGCTGAATTTGGTACTTATTTTCTGAAAGATATTTTTTCACCTGTGCAACTGCAAGCGGAACAGAAAGAGGATGGGGACGTTCAAATGTTTGCAATGCCCCGATATTTTCCGAAAGTTTCTGGAAAAAATTGTCAGAAGTTTCGATTTGCAAAGGTATAGCTTGAAGATGATCTTTCAAGTCCGATGCCTCGGAACTCAAATTTCGTGGGTACGCCCAATAGGAAGAGAACCGTCTGTTCTGCCGCCGGTAAAGTGCATCTCGCAGAGCGATGTCCCACTTTGCAGACCAGCCGCATATTACCAGGCCAAATTCATCAAAAATTCTGTCGAGACAGGTGTTCATCTTCTCGCTATATTTGGCAAGCTCGTCGGGAGTATTTTTAATCCGGGTGTCCAGGTAATCGCCGTGAAGTTTGATGATTGTACACGGAGAATGAACGTAGGGCATCGCACCTTCGAGAGAATCATCATTAAAAATAACAACTGGTGTAATACCCACTTCCCCCAAAGCGGTTTCGAGTAATCGATCAATATTTGTTGTCAGGATGACTCGAATCGTTCCATTTTTCACGAGTTGTGCAATTGACTTATGAGATTGAGAGGGAACCTTCGACCCTTGTTCTCGTTGCGAATCGGTAGGTTCGATATATTGTTTCAACAGGTTTTGTCGGGCAGTTGGAGATGGAGCGACTTTTTCTATCAGGAAAGAATACTTAGGCGCTTCATGATATTTTTCCTCAAACCACGGTTCAGGATTATCGATATCTGGTTCTCCTTCGAGAGTCGCCAGCTTACGAATTAAGTCACAAACAATCTCCCATCCTGTAGGAATTTCAGCACCCTGTGAGATCCCAGAACCAAGAAGGAGGGCAAATGTTCCCGGGCCTGAGTGCATCGAGAAGGAGAGATTAATTAGAGTATCATTCGTGTCCGGCATTTCGATCACAATTCTGAAACTATCAGGAAGAGATTGAGTTCACAATCCTTAATAGTTGGTTATTGTAGGGATAATCCACATAACAAAAAGACTGCGGCGCAACAAACCGCTCGAACATCACGTGCGGATCAACCGGCTCTGGGAACGGTTCCAGATCTTCGATCCGGATAGCATACCCGGTAACACGGTCAGAAAAATATTCGAAGAACTCCTGCTCGCTGATGCCGGAAACATCCCAGAACTGCTCCCACAGGAAATCGGGATGCCCCTCAACGATTTTTCCCACACGGAAGCAGGCGACAATTTTCTTTTGCGGCGAGGAGGAATAAATGAACACCGTTTTTGCAGAGTCATTTTTAAAGATCTGCTTGCGGAACTCGTACTGTTTTGCTCCGCTCAGGATCTCTTTTACATATTTTGGTTTAATGGAAAGCACAATGCCGGTCAATTCCGCACGCCGCTGAGAATACGACACGAGATTTTCATAAGAGTTCTAATCTGGATCAAACCACTTGTTTCTTCGATTGCTGCTTCCCACCACTTTTCCGTTTCGTCCGGAAGATGTTCATCGCCTCTTTCGGGGTAACAAGAAGGATATGATATTCGTCATTGAGCATCTTCTTTGCATTTTTTATCAGGGATTTATCGAGGGTCACAAAGTAATCAGCCTTATCGAGAATCGCCGACGTTAATAATGTTGCATCATGGGTTTTTGCCTCTTTAACCATGAACAAAATGGACGAATAGACATCCCAGTAATTCGGACTTTCTGGAGATTGTTCTACCATCAACTGAATAACACTGTCTTCTTTTTCGCCGTTTTCAAACAGGGGGATGAATGCCTGAAGGGTTTGCTGATATACCGCTTGGTAATCTATTGCTGCGATAATTGGATCGTATCTCGGATTTCTCCACATAGAAATGGGACACCCTTTATTGAAGAGAAGAATACTTCGCATCTCGTCGCGAATTGCTGAAAACAGCTCATTGATCGCAAGATGGGAGACAAAAAAATGATCAATAATTCTCTGGTTTTTCTTATCGATTACAGTGTTTACAAAAGTCAAAGAGGATTCATATCTATTTGAATAAATCTCAAAAAATTGGTCTGGAAGAGAGGATTGTTCGCATAATAACTGAAGAACTCCCCCTTTGCCAAGAACCCAGTGCGCTATGACATTTGTATCAATATACCAGCGTTGAGGGGGAATTGTATCGACCTTCAGGGATTACGATTGTTTCTTCTTTTTCGAGCTCCACAATCCCTTGATCTGACCAGCCACCCCATAGGCGCTGGAACGCTGGCGAATCTCGTAATATTTGCCAGTCAGTGGGTTGTAAATACGTTTTTTTGTTGTCGAGGGTGACATGATGTCATGCTCCTGTTATTCTTGTATTATTCGTGCTCTGGCTATATACCTGTTTATTGAATTACACATCCAGCCCCAAACCCGCCAGTACCTTGTTCAACCGCACATCCGCTTCCTGCCGCTCCTCCTCAGCTTCCCGCAGCAGCACAACCGCATCCTCCAAGGGAAGCGTCTCATCCTTGCCATTCTGTGCAACGTACCTGGATGGACTCAGGTTGAAATCATTCTTCGCAATATCAGCAGCAGAGACAATCGTGCTGATCCCGTCCACCACCTTCCATTCCCGGAAAATCCCGGCAACCTGCGCAATACTCTCGTCCGGCATAAAGTTCTTCGGCCGCCCTTTCTGGAAGAGTTTCGCAGCATTGACCAGCAGGATCTCCCCCTTGTGCGGC
This sequence comes from Methanoregula sp., assembly GCA_030651815.1. GTDB lineage: Archaea > Halobacteriota > Methanomicrobia > Methanomicrobiales > Methanospirillaceae > Methanoregula. Next base: position 56,277 of record JAUSBW010000271.1, on the reverse strand, counting down.
TTCTTCTGGTTGATGACAAGGACAATCCCCGGTGCCGTAGTGTTATAGAACAGGTTCTCCGGCAGGAGAATGACCGCTTCCACAAGATCGTGCTCCGCGAAATATTTCCTGATATCTCGCTCCCGGTTCTTTCCGGTATTTCCGCTGCCCCGCGAGACTGCACCGGTATCCAGCACCACCGCCATCCGTCCGTTCTGCTTGAGCGAGGCGAACATATGCTGGATCCATCCCCAGTCTGCGCTGCTTGAAGGCGGGTAGCCATGCGCGAACCGGTTGTAGGTGTCGGTCTCGTATATCTTCTGCTCGAAATCCTGGTTCCACATCGGGTTTGCTGTCACAATGTCAAACTGCCGGAGCGAACCGTCCTTGTTCAGGAACCGGGGGAACTTCATGGTATCCTGAAGAGAGATCTGCGCCTCCATATCGTGGATGAACGTGTTCATCTTCGCCATGGCAAACGTAGCATGCTGGTTCTCCTGCCCGCAGAACTGGAGAGGGGCAACTTCGGGATCATTGTGATATTTTTCCCGGAAGTTCATCGCACACTTGATCAGCAGACCCCCGGACCCGCAGCATGGATCATAGACCTCCTCACCCGGTTTCGGATTGAGGATCTGTGCCATGAGGATGGCGACCTCACGCGGCGTATAGAACTCACCGGCACTCTGGCCGGATCCTTCCGCAAACTTCCGGAGCAGGTACTCGTAGGCCCGGCCGATGATATCCGGCTCAACATCTAAAAGACCCAGCCGGTGTTTTCCCATGACACCGATCAGTGTCTTGAGAGAGTCATCGGGTATGATCCGTTGCCCTGCTGCGGTCGCGTTGAAATCCACGATGTCAATCGAGCCCTGAAGTTTGGGATTCTCGCGGGCGATGGATCGCATCGCGTCCGTTATATTCTCTCCAAGTCCTGCGCTCTTTTTGGCAATGGCATCCCAGCGGGATTCGGGTGGCAGGTAAAACCGTACAAGCTGGTGGTCCTCCGCAAGGATTTTTTCCACAAGATCGCGGTTACCATATTTGCTCTCCATCTTTTTCGCTTCGTCATCAAAGACATCGGACAACCGCTTTAAAAAAATGAGCGGCAGGATATAATCCTTGTATTTCGGGGCATCGATCTCTCCACGGATTTTGCAGGCGGCTTCCCAGAGCCAGCCCTCAAGGGTGGTGATGTCCAGTTTTGTATTGTTTTGAGATTGTGCCATTGGTTCCTCTGTGGAATAGTATCGTGAAGATATGATGATGAAGATTCCGAAGTTATTGAGAAAAGAAAGTGGAATTAATTATTGTCGTCTTCCTCCCCCTTCCCCTTCAGTAAAACCTAAGTCCTCTCTCCTAAAGAGTAATATTCAGCCCGAGGGCCCAAGGGTGGGAGAAAATCAATGGCAGATTTCGTACAGTGTTCAGAAACCAAAAGCGTGATCCATTGAAATTACAGACCCGATTGCAGATTTTGCACGCACTGAGTGCAAATTCTAAATAATTTCATTCCCGCCACCTTTTTCCTCCCCTCTCACCACAGATTTTATCTTATACATCTGCACATAGTTTACTTATACCCAAAATTTCTAAAATTTGTAAACCAGATGGAAGAATAACAGAACAAAAAGAAGGGATGAATAAAAATATGACATCTATTGGTGAGCGGATCAAGGCAGCCCGCATAATTGCCGGATTGTCCCAGGATGATCTGGGAGAGAAGATGGGGATCTCCAAAATGGCGATATCAAAATACGAGACGGGGACAGTTACCCCCAACTCAACCGTGCTGATCGCATTGTCAAAAGCACTTGAAATCAAGATGGAGTACTTCTTCCGGTCTACCAGCGTGAAACTCACAAGACCCTCGTACCGGTGCAGGAAAGCCCTGGCAAAGAAAGACGAGACAAAGATTCTCGGGAAAACAGCGGAGTGGCTGGAGCGGTATCTCATGATCGAGCATCTCACGGGTGCAAAAAAACCCCTGGATCTCCCCCAGCCGGAACAGTGCAGGGTAAAGACCGCTGGCGACATCGAGAGAATAGCGCAGCGGATCCGGAAAGAATGGAACCTTGGATCCGATCCCATTGAGAATGTGATGGACATACTCGAGCAGCACGGCATCAAAGTCGGCGTGGTCGATGCACCGGAAAAGTTCGATGCCCTGACGCTCTGGTATAATGAGAAGTGCCCCGTCATTGTGGTGAACAAACACTTCCCCGGCGACCGGCAGCGCTACAATCTTGCCCATGAACTCGGGCACCTTGTCTTACACATCGAATCCGACATGGAGGAAGAAGCAGCAGCCCACCGGTTTGCAGGAGCATTTCTCGTACCGGAAGACATGGCAACCTTCGAACTCGGTAAACAGAGAAATGTGCTGGACTTCCGGGAGTTGTATCTTTTGAAGCACAAATACGGGATGAGCATGGCGGCCTGGATTCACCGTGCAGCAGATCTGGGTATTATTACTCAGGCAGCTGCCAAACGATACTGGATTGATCTGCGGGCCCGGGGATGGCACAAGACTGAACCGGACAAACAAGTTTCAGAAGAGTCGCCAACACTGATGAGACTCCTGCTATTTAGGGCAGTCAGCGAACATACAATTTCCCAATCCCGGTTCACGGAGCTTCTCGGAGATGAGAATGCAAACGCCGCAGAGCCCTGTGCCTGAGGATGACTAAATGACCGGGCAGAAAAAATGTATTATCGATGCGTCCATCCTCCTTGATTTTATTGAGGGAGGTATCTTTGATACTCTCTTTTCTCTCCCGTTTGATTTTTCTACATCAGATATCGTTGCGGATGAAATTTCCCGGTCGTATTCCCCCTCTGAACTGCATGCGCTTGGTTTGAAAATCCTCGGACTTGAAGCAGAACAGGTCCTCATGATCGAAACACTTCAGATCGAACACATCGAATTATCCCCAAACGATCTCTTTAGTGTATATTCTTGCACGCCGGCATCGCTCACTTCTCATATCCGGTGATGGTCCCCTTCGTGAACTGGCCGATTCCCATAAAGTTGAATATCACGGCACTCTCTGGCTATTAGAAGAGATGATTCACCGGGAACTCCTCCCTCCACAGGAAGCGGCACGGGCATTACGGACAATGCTCGCCAACAAACGCTGGCTGCCCCGTGCAGAGTCTGAACGACTGATTAAAAAATGGGAAATAAATCCCCCTGACCTCTGAAGAAACTTACCTTTCCATCAGCCTCCCCATTTTTAAAGGGTGTATCACCATCGCCATCTGAGGTCGTTGCACAAATGCAAAAAATGTCTAAACAAGTCGCAAATTGAAGAGATTTTCCTGTCGAGTATATAAACAACCATCCTTTTTTTCGAACTGTGCAACAGCCTCATCTCTTAAGACATTTTTTTATTCTTTTTATTCCCCCCCTTCAGTAAAACCTAAGTCCCCAGTCATATAGAGTAATATTATAACCCAAGGGCCCAAGGGGAGAAAAACAGACAAAAAAAGGAATGAAAACAACATGGCAGATTTCGTACAGAGCAATGTAACAAAGAGTGCGGTTCGCGAACTCGCGAGCCCGATTGCAGATGTTACGACCTTCAACACGATCGTCCAGTCGGTCATTACCGACAACCCGTTTGCATGTGTATCGTATATGACCGCAGGTGTAACCCATGACCCGGTTGAGAAGACAAAGGAAGGTTACACCGTGAAGATTGTCTACCAGGACGCCATGGCAAAGACTGTCGGCAGCCTGTCGGACAAGTTCGCCACCATCGCCGGTTTCGATGCAGGAGCCACAGCGATTCTCGCAGACACGGCCCTTTCAACCGCCCATGGCGGCACTGCGGCCCGTGACTCCGACAACGAGACGTTCAGCGCGACCCTCAAGTGCCATGACCCGAACGGTGAACTGTTCATGGTGAACTTCGGCCGGGAGCGGGTTTCCCTCACCTCCTATTCGGATGATGGCATCCGGACAAAGGTCGAAACCTGGGCAGACACCGTAGCGGCACTCGCTTAGAATCGCTTTGGGCGAAAAGACCAGGGGGGAGGAGACCTATCTTTTGGTCACCTCCCTTTTTGGTCCTCTCGTCTTTTTTTTGGAGGGCCGTTATGGACACTGAAGTTTTAGGGATTATGCTTGGAGCCGTGCTCCCGCTCTATCCCATGCTGTTTGCCATCTACCAGAAGATCGGCAGGTATGATGAGGTTGTCGAGGAGTTCAAGAAACACCGGAACGAGCACGATCACCACAAGGAGGAGTGTCATGGAAGCTGAGAGCGCGATGCAGCCAATCGCTACAGTGACCGGCCTCTACCGGGGAAAGTTCGACGGGCTTGAGCTGCTCACGGTCCGCACCCCACTCACACGGGACGAGGTGCGGCGCAATCCGATCTTCTATGAACTGGACCTGCACCCGGAGCAGTGCGATGAGAATCTGATCATCGATGTGCGCTACGATAACCTCTCGCCCATGCGGTTGCAGGACCTGCGCTGTGGAACGGACATTCCGCGAGGGGTCCGGTTCTGGCCGGACTGGTTCGACATCCCACCATATGAGGAGATGCATGACATCGATTGTCGCCGGGTTTACCCGCGAGCGCCGGGTATCCACACGATTCAGATCCGGACCGGTCGGCGCAAGTTCGCCCAGATGGGGCGGGTCCGGGATTTCAGCGCGGCGAATGGCGGATACACGAGCCCGGTGTTCGAGATCCGGATTGCGGAGAATCCTGATGTTCGAGAATGAGTTGCAGACCCGGTGTGCGATCTGCGGGACCGGGTGCCTGCTCGGGCTGGTCCTGGTGCTGGCTCACCTTCCCCTTCTTCTTCTGATTGTACCGATCGCGGTTCTGTTTCTTGGTCTCGTTGCGGACCCGGAGGAGACGCACGCGGTTTGGTACGGGATGCTGAACACGCTCGGCATCTTTGACTTGTCAGCGCTTACGAATGAAGAGCGATTGAACTATTCCGATAAGCGGCATTACTTCTGGTTTGGCGAGGTCGGGATGGCCTCGATGCTGGCCGGTGTGTTTGCGGTCCCGGTCGGGTGCTTCCTTGCAGGCCGGGCGGAGATCACACTTGCATTCATCGGGGCGGCGGTTCTGTTTCTTCCTTTGTTTGTGTTCCTGCCGAAGCTTATCCAACGGGGGCTGCATGCTGACATGGATATTGTGATTGAAGCGTTCGGGAAGAATGAGCAGGTGAAGAAAGTATTCTGGTCGTTGTTTGTTGCGATGGCGGGCCTCGTGCTGGCCCGGGTGGTGGATCCGATGACGGCGCAGCAGGTGGTGGGGATTATTACGGGAATGGGGATTTGAGCAGGTAGCATTTACTGAATAACACTATCCGTATTCATTTTTCAGGCAACGTACCGGAAAACCGGTACATCCCTTTTTTGCACCGTCCTCTCGAATCCCGCACCTTGTCCGGCATCGTTCCTGAACACCCCATACAGATCCCATCCATTTTATCACTACCCCCGCACTATTCCTCAAATGCGATATCATGAAAACAACCATGCAGCAATACGAGGAGAAAACGATCAGCCCCCGACAGGCAATGGAACAGGTGAAAAGCGACGATACCATCGTGTATGGCATGAGTATTGCACAGCCCCCGGCACTTCTTGCAGCCCTTGCAGAGCGGGCAAGGAGCGGGAATGTCAGAGATCTCAAAGTCTATACATTCCTTCCCCGTGAACACGCCACAACTACCGTCCTTTCCCCGGACCTGTGCGACTGCATTGAGAACTATTCCTGGTTTGTCGGAGCAGCGGATCGCGATTCTGTAAAAGTTGGACTGAATTATCATGTTCCTTCGTACCTGCACCAGATTCCACAGATTGTGTCTGAATACATGGATACTGATATCGCGATGGCTACTGTCTCTCCCATGGACAAGGCAGGATTCTTCAGCCTTGGCACGGCAAACGATTATTTTTCAACAGCAGCCCGGCACTGCAAACGACTCTTTGTTGAAGTGAACCGGAATATGCCACGGGTCTTTGGCGATTCCCTCATCCATATCTCCGAAGTGGATGCTGTAGTAGAGAACCATGTCCCGCTCATGGAGCTCCGCATAGCAGATGCAAAACCTGAAGACGAGATCATCGGGCCGGCAATTGCGGCAATGGTACCGGACGGTGCCACCATACAGCTTGGCATCGGGAACCTTCCGAATGCAGTCGCACGATACCTTATGGATCATAAGGATATCGGGATCCACACTGAGTTGCTGACGGAGGGGATGGTCAATCTCATTGAGGCGGGCGTGGCAAATGGCAGGAAAAAGAACCTCCACCCGCTAAAACACGTATATACAACGGCGGCAGGAACAAAGCGGATGTACGAGTTCATGAACGACAATCCCAGTATGGAAAGCTATGCCGCCTCCTATGTCTGTTCGCCATCCGTGATCGCACAAAACGAGAATATGATCTCTATCAATTCGGTGCTCGAAGTGGATCTTCTCGGGCAGGCAAATGCCGAGTACCTGGAGGGGGCAACATTCTCAGGAACCGGTGGCCAGCTGGATTTTGTCCGCGGTGCATTTGCGTCACGAGGGGGAAAATCGTTTCTTGCTTTTTATTCCACGGCAAAATCAGGCACCATCTCCCGGGTTGTGCCGCGCCTTGCTTCGGGATCGGTTGTCACTACTCCGAGAGCAGATACCCATTACCTTGCAACCGAGCATGGGATTGTCAACCTGAAAGGAAAATCAACCCGTGAACGGGCACTTGCGATCATCTCACTGGCTCATCCAAAGTTCCGGCATGAACTGATGAGACAGGCAGAGGACATGTACCTGATCTGAATTTTGTGGGAACACAGATTCCGGAAGTGCCCGGATTTACCGGGAAAAAATGGTTTTTTAAATGAAATGAAAATTAACTCATTGATTCACGGATCGCTTCTTTTACCTTATCATCCTGTTCAGCTTCAAGAGCTTTTGCTAGCGCGGCATTTACCTTCTTTCCACCGATTGCTCCGAGTGCCCGCGCTACCATCATCCGGACATAAATATTCTCATCTTTGAGCAGGATGATCATTGGATCGATCGTATCGGAGTCCCCGAATTCACGCAGCCCTTTTGCTGCCATATACCGTACATGTTCACGGTTGTCCTTGAGTCCCTGGATCAGCGGCTGGATTGCTTTTTCATCGGCAATCTTTCCGAGCGCTTCGGCTGCACGGTACCGGGTCTCCCATTTGGGCTCCTTCATTGCTTCAGAAAGCGGTGCTATTGCTGATTTTCCCAGCGAGGAGAGGGCAAGCATCGCCTGTTCACGTACGGACTTGTCGAAATCCGCAAGTGCACGAATAAGGGGTTCGATTGCACGAGGATTCTTTGCCTGTCCCAGCAGGTATGCAGCATATTGCCGGACATTTGGATCAGTGCTGTCGAGAAGGGATTTTATCAACCCTTCAAGATTCAGTTTCTCGAGTTCCTCTGCTCCTTCGGGTTTATCTGGTACATTTTGTGCTTCCATGATCGCTCATTGAAATATCTCCCGTTTTGTTATTTAATTGCGATCGATCCCTGCCGGGTAAAATTTAACAGAATCCGGGCTGGGAAAAAAGGTTTAGGCTTTTGATCTCCACCATAAAATTTCCTGTTTTTTTTCAAAAGTTACTGCAATATTGGACGGTGATGAGGATTGTTCTGTTCTTATGGTCGTAAGGTGTGGCCCCTTGCTCACAGGCTCGCAGTAATCTTCTCCGATTATTGGATAACTCCTTTTTTTTCGCTTTGCCACTCTGGCGAATCAATCAAATATCGATACCGGATAAATTGTTTTAAACTACCAAAAAAATCGAAGTTAACACATTACATTTATATTTCATGCAACTATTTCATGGTATGAACTTCAAAGTCATCGCACTCCTTGTGGTGTGTATTGCAGTAGTTGCAGCAACCGGCTGCATGGGTTTTCCTGCCGGGAGTTCAACCTCGTCGCAAGACTCCCCGACGTACGATAACAGTGTCCGCTACCAGTCAGAGGCAAAGATGTCTTATGCCGGCAATGGAGCCCCCATGCCAGTGCCTACGATGACCCCTTCACAATCCGGTTCGGGAACATCCGTTATTGAGACAAAGATCATAAAAACCGCGTCCCTCACGCTTGAAGTAAAGGATATCCCCGGCGCGGTCGAGAGCCTGAAAAGTATCGCTGCCCAGAAAGGCGGGTATCTCTCCTCAACCAATGTCCAGAAGGGCTACAACGACCGGCTCACGGGTTCTGTGGTCATACGCATACCACAGGCGGAATTTGAAAATGCCCTTATTGGGGTGAGAGCGATAGGTACGGTCAAATCCATCTCAACGCAGGGACAGGACGTCACTGAGGAATATGTGGATCTACAGGCCCAGATAACTTCGTACCAGAACCAGCTCGCCCAGTACAATGCAATTATGAAGCAGAGCACCAGGATCGAAGACATCATCAAGGTGCAGGAACAGATCGACCGCGTCCAGACTGAACTGAACCGGCTCGAAGGGCGGATTAAATATCTCAACAGCCGGATCGATCTCTCGACTATAACTGTCAACCTGCAGGAACCTGAACCGGTAGGCGGCGTCACCGGACATAACTTCGTCACTACCATTAATGAAGGGATTGCCGGGTTCTTCGGTATGATCGATGCAATCATTATCATTTTCTTAGCACTGCTCCCGCTCATCATTCTCGGTGGCATCGGGTACGGTATTTACCGCTGGAGAAAAGGAAATAAACCGGCAGCTGTCCCGGCTGAACTGACAGAAAAGAAATAATTTTTTTATTTGTTCTTCTGTTCCAAGAGGAAGCGGATCTTTTTTAGCTCATCGAGCATCAGCAGGTTGGTGCTCATAGAACCTGTTGATGATTGAACAGGCGCACGGGTACCGGTTCCATCATTGTGGACACCGGAACCTGACTGCCGCACCAGGGTGCGAATCAGCTCACGAAGTTCCTCTGCATGTTCGATCGCTTCAATCCGAATCTCCGGTACTGCCTGCCCCGAATAGCCGGCAGTCTGGATGGAGAGCGTGGATATGTTGAGCCATCGCATGACGGGGCCCTGCTTGAGATCCAGGTTCGTGATCCGGTTATACGGTACAATACCGGTGGTGCGGAACCAGACACCGCGCTTCCACCGCATCTCGTCTTCATGGAGCTCATACCACATGCTCTGGTAATACAGCTTCACCCAGTATGCAAAGAGCCCGAACACTACAACCAGACAAAACAAGAAAACTGCAGTAAACAGTGCATCAGCAGGCGATGAGAGGAGAACCGGAAATACCGTGCACGCAAGGATAAAGATCATAATGAGGGCGAAATCAATAATAAACCAGTTGACCAGTGCCGGTGCAGGCTTGAACGGGGTACTCATGGGAAAATGGGTTTCTGGGGCCATACGAAATCTTACTTGTATGTATTTTCTGAAGTGAAAAAATGTATCGGAAAAAAGTTATGATGAGGTGGTTGTGGTATTCGTCACCGGTACGGTTGTCATTATAGTAGTAACCGTTGTAACATTATTTGCAGGCGTACTGGTTGCAGTCACATTCCCTGCAGCAGATTAGCCTGATGCGGGTGTTGGTGCTGCGGTTGTAGTCAGGGTACCCACCCCAATCTGTGGGGCTTGCGCCACACCGGTTGTCGCATCGGCTGACACAGTCACTTTACCATACCCTTCACTGGTTTTACCGGTTGTCAGCAGCCCGCCATTCCTGTAGATCTCAACAACGAGTTCGTGTCGGGTAGAGCCGTCCAGCTTTTCAGCGGTCACTTCAACAGGACCGATCGCACTCTCAATCTCAAAAAACCGGTCACCGGAATTTGTATCGGTCTGCAATGCCACGGGCATACCATAGGTCCCTTTCCAGCTTCCGATATAACTGATATGAGCATAAACCCCGGTAGCCGGCACACCGGGTGCTGTAGTTTCCACAGGGATAACAATCGTGCCGGAGGATGCAGGAGTGGACGTTGTGACCGGGGTGGAAGTGGTTGCAGGTACTCCCGTTGCGGAACCGGGTATGGGTGTTCCGCTGCCCGAAATCATCGGGTAAACAAAGACCACACCTGCCACCGCTATCGCGATGAGGAGAATAATCACGCCAATCGCCATGAACACTTTTTTGCCGGGCATACGAATTGCACGACGCGGTTTTTTAGGTGGGGGCGATGCTGCTGTAGGCATCGACGCCGGGTTGAGGGGAGTTGGAGCGAGCTCTTTTGGGGTGAACAACCGGGGTATCAGGGTTTTTTTTGCAGGTTTCTGCTTAGGCGCGGTTACCGCAGGTGCGGACTCTTGAGTTGCAACGGGTTCCGGGGGATTATCGTACAGCGGGGATTGGGCAGGTTGTGCGGTTTTCTGCACCGGAGATTCAGGAGGTACGGATCTCAGTGGATCGGCAGGTACCTTTACCGATGAGCGTTCGATGAGCGGCTCGATTGTCTGTATTTCCCGGTCGATCGGGCGTTGGGCCTGAACCCGGTAATCGGGGACTGCAGGTGCCGCAGGGGCAGTACTGCCGGGCGGAATGATCGAAGATCCGCAGCGGTTGCAAAAGCCTGAACCCTCCGGCACTTTGTTGCCACACCGGGAACAGAACGTGCCAAATCCGGGTGCAGGTGCATCAGACTCTTTTACTGCTGCCGGGGTTTTTGAAGGTGCATTGTCGATGATCTTTTTGATGGGGTGGATCATGTCCGCCTCTTTTTTCGGCAAGGGACGGGCAGCAGCCGGTTGAACCGGATCTCCGACAAATTCAATCCTTGGAGAGAGTATGGGTTCGGGCCTTTTATGGGGCTGATCAAGCCCGGGAATTCCTTTTCTGATCACCTGTTCATACGAGGATGAGACATTCTCTTTTAAGGTTTTTACCCACTCGTCCCGTTCCTTGTTCCTGTTACCTCCTGCGGTGCGGGAAAAGGTGAGAATCATCTGCCGGGTCTCACCTGTCCTTGTGATTACCGTTACTGTGACAACCGGATCACGGATCGCATTCTCTCCACCCTCAACATCCTTGATCGTGGCAAGCGGGATCTCTTTTGGGGGCAGGAGGTTTTTTGCCCGGTCGACCAGAACAATCCGTTTGTTGGTGATAATGCCTTCAAACTGTATCGACTTGACATACACCCCCTGCGTCCGCACGAGTACCGTCTCATCACTGCGCAGATCTGGATCACCCATAATACCACTCCATAAGTAAGTCTTCCTTTCAGGTTGTATGTATTGCGAGAAAAAGATATTTATCAGCGTTTACCGGTATTTTCCAGATAACCTTATAGGTGAAACACTTGCACGCCTGAACCCTGCGGAATATCCGTACCAAAAAATTATTTTATAAATACTACCGTGTCCGACAGCGCACCGTGCCGTGCGAGTGCTTCCCTGAACTGCTTTGAAGCGAGCATATGCTTTTTAATTTCAGATGAGATCGTAATCCCGCACAACAGTGATTCGGGATCATCTGGTGTGCAGTCACAGAGTTCCCCGGACATGCCCTGGTCGAAGATGAACTTGATGATATGATTCTGGACAAATGTCAGTTCGGTCATCATCTGCAGACCGGGCGTCTTTACGCATGCGAACGTGAAGCGGATCACATCTTCAAGCGGATGCGGGAAACTCTCAACTGAGAGTTTTATGAAACACTCCACTTCAAACCGTTCATTCTCGACTTTTTTTATCGCCGAGTGTTCAATGCTCATCATGAGTATGCGTTCGCCGGGGATCAGGTGGATGTGATGATCCTTGTCAAGCATGGCAATGCTGGTTTTTGTCAAACAACTCACCGTATGTTGATCTTCTGCTCCCCTCAATAAAGCGCTTGTGCTCAGCAGGGGGTACCAATGCAGGTTCCGGCAGGATTTTAAATCCACCCGGTGATGGAGTACGATATGAATATCCGGTTCATTGCACTCATTCTTGTTGTGCAACTGGCGATCAGTTCTGCAGGTTGCCTCTCTCCGGCTCCGGCTTCTCCCCCCCAGCAGACATCGCTGCCTCCAACTCTACCGATACCCGAGAGCACAAGTGCCATCGTCCCTCCGGGAGGTATGGCACTCCAGTTAACGGATGTGCCTCTGGATTACCTGATCAAAGACCGCACGGTGATCGCCTACAGCGAAGTATCCCAACTCGCCCACGATCTTGGCTGGCAGCAGGGATACAGGGTCACGTTCTACCGGATGAACCGGGAGAAAGATGATATAACCGGTATCCGCCAGTCCATCAGTATTTATCCACCAGAGAACATGGACAAGGTCTATGCTATCGAGACTGAAGGGATCCTTTCTAACGAAAAGGGTACCACCCGGTATGAGATCCCGTTCCCCGCAATCGGCGACAAGAGCATGGCCTTTCGCGAAACCCGGGTCGGGGATCCCATGGATCTCCCAGTATACACCGTAATTTTCAAAAAGAAGAACGTGTTTGAAACAATTACCATGGGCGGCACAACAACGGATTATGAAATGTTAAAGGATGTGGTGCGTAAAGCGGCAGACAAGATCCAGTAATTTTTCCCCTCCGAAACACCACCCGTGGTTTTTTCCGGTATATACAATCCAGACTCGCTTTTTTTTTAAAGTATCGCATCCTATTGAGTTTATGCGAGGGTGAGTCTCTGGTATTTACCTGCCGGCAGTGCGGTACGTGCTGCATGTATCTGGGCGACTACATTGTAATCGAACAGCAGCTCGGGCCATTTACCTTTGCGGGTGAATCAGTCTCAACCGGCACACCGTTTATCGCCGGGATCGATGAGGACAAGCGACACCTGTTTGCTGATCGCACTTTTCCGGACCAGCACCCGACAGCGTGCCGCTTTCTCCGGCCGGACGGGGATCTTATCCGCTGCACCATTCACCGGGACAGCCCGGCCCAGTGCAAGTTCTATCGTTGCGTGGTGATGCGGGTGTCTGATATGGCGGGAAACAGCATAGGGGTTGTAACCGGTACACTCTCACTACATTCCGATGATCCAGATCTCCGGACTGCGTGGGAAGAGGCAGAGAGAACAAGGCCAAAGCACGAAGATCCGGCAGAAAAATGGCTGGCCACATTTTTACAGGCAAAAGGGTACCGGGTGGAATGATGACCTTCTCTAAGTAAAAATGGTCTTGTACAGTCCTGAAGATCTATTATCCGGTCGAGCTGTTTCCTGATTGAAGGGGGTACCACTTACCCTTCACCAACAATTTTTCCACAAGAGGGTGGCCAAACTCTGGCTTATCTTCTGTCCTCTGCCGGAAAGCAAATACATTCCGCTTTCGGCTGAAGGAACTATTCACAGAAGAACAGCAAAATGAGAAAAATCGTAGTAACGCCCGGGTCGGAATTCGAATCCGAGTCGATTGCGTGACAGGCAATCATGATAGGCCACTACACTACCCGGGCACATTCAAACAGTAATCCCGCCTCCCAGATTCGAACCGGGGACATCGCGGTAGCCGCACAGTTACCTGATACGGTAAACCAATCTACAGCCGCGCACTCTACCGAGCTGAGTTAAGGCGGGGCACTGCGCTATTAATGTAGGGATAGTTCAGTATTAAACATATCGCTAATTGCATCAATATAACGGCGCAATTGTCCTGATTTTTTCCCGATTTTGGGGTTTCTTTAAATAATTCGCATCCCAACAAAATAGTATGACTGCTCGCAAGGATGTTGCGGGGGATCGTCATCTTCTCCGATAGCTCGGCGAAGAAAGACGTGACCGTATTCGACACTACGCTCCGGGACGGAGAACAGACCCCGGGAATTGCGTTCACTTTTGAACAAAAACTCCAGATCGCACGTCAGCTGTCTGACATCGGCGTTCACGTGATAGAGGCAGGATTTCCTGCATCGTCAAAAGCCGAGAAAGAGACAGTGGCCGCTATCAAAAAACTTGATCTCGGGTCTACCATCTGCGGACTCGCACGCTCGGTCAAAGCAGACGTTGATGCATGTCTTGACTGCGATGTCGACATGGTGCACGTGTTCATCCCTACATCGGATATCCAGCGGGAGAACACGATCAACAAGAGCCGTAAAGAAGTGCTCTCAATAACGGGCGAGATCATCGGCTATATCCGTGAGCATTCGGACAAGTGTATGTTCTCTGCCATGGATGCGACGCGGACTGACTGGGACTATCTTATAGAAGTCTTCCGGACCGCAGCAGACGCCGGTGCTACCATCATCAATGTACCGGACACGGTAGGCGTCATCTCACCATCAGGTATGAAGACGCTCATCACCCGGATACACCGGGATGTTGATTGTCCCATAGATGTGCACTGTCACAATGATTTCGGCCTCGCTGTAGCAAACACCATCGCCGCAGTGGAAGCCGGTGCTTCGCAGGTACAGGTCACGGTGAACGGGCTCGGTGAGCGGGCAGGTAATGCCGACCTTGCGCAGACCACGATGATCATGGAGTCGATCTATGGGATTAATACCGGTATCAGAAAGGAACGGCTCGTTGAGACCTCGCGCCTCGTATCCCGTTTCAGTGGCATCACCATTCCTCCAACCCAACCGGTTGTTGGCGAGAATGTCTTCTCCCATGAAAGCGGCATACACTCGCATGGCGTCATAAAAAATACCGCGACTTTCGAACCCGGCATCATGACTCCGGAGATGGTCGGACACCGGCGGAGGCTCACCCTTGGAAAACATGTCGGCAGGCACGCAGTGCACCAGATGCTCTCCGATGTCCGGATCAGTCCTGATGATCACCAGCTGGATGCCATTGTCGAGAAAGTCAAGGCAATCGCCAATAAGGGCAAGCGGGTGACCGATGCAGATCTCTACGAGATCGCGCAAACCGTTATGGAGATCGAACTGAACCACAAGATGCTTGACTTAAAGGACATCGCGATCATGACCGGAAATCACATGATCCCCACCGCGAGTGTAAAGGCGATGGTAAACGGCAAAGAGCATGTTTTTTCCGCGGTTGGTAATGGCCCGGTTGATGCCGCCTTAAAAGCGATCTTCGGGATCGTACCGACCCGAATCCAGCTAAAGGAGTTCAACATCGAAGCGATTGCCGGGGGTTCGGACGCGATGTGTCACGTCACGATTGCCGTAGAAGACGAACACGGGAAGATCTACGATGCCAGCGGGAGCGGGGACGACATTGTACTCTCATCGGTTGAGGCGCTGGTCAATGCGATCAACCTGACCAGCCGGAAATAATCATTTACTCATTTTTTTAATGATGCGTACCGGATCTCTTTGAGCGTATCCATGGCTTTTTCGTACCCGTACAAGTCTGCACGCACAGAGAGCCGATCGATGATCTCATCCGTTGAAACGAGATAGTGTTTCCTGACCTGACCATCGCGACAGGCAGTATCTAAAAAATTATCGATCCGATCACAGACCTTGACAAGTGTAGCTTCGGGCGGGGCATTAAGAATCCTCCCGATGCTGTCGGAAAGCCGGGCTGCTTTTCCGGAAATGGTGTTCTTTTTTGTCAGGGCGTCGACAATTGCAGATATCTCCTGCTGTTCATCCTCATGCAGGGGCAGGGCTGCAATAAAAGAGTCCGTTAAGGAGAACCATTCAGGCGTACAATCCTCATAGACATCGTGAAGCCAGGCAGAGATGATCGCAACAGGCGAGCCGCCAAACATACTCACGTATCCCGCTACCCGGGCCGGGTGGACTATGTAAGGCGTTCTCCGATCCTTGCGGAATTGTCCTTTATGCGCACAGGAAGCATGATCCGCCGTAGATTTGATCGAAAAAAACCGCAAGGCTGCGGGAGCCGTATCCATACATGCTGTTTCGTGTCCTGATACAAAAAACCTGCCGGAGCCTGCTAACCGGAAGCAGCTGACACACGCTTTCCCGCCATGAAGACACATATGACAAGGATAAGGCTCCCTGTCACTCCCATCACCCCATTTATCGTGCCGGTGCCGTCATCGAGTATGCCCGATGGCAGGATTGTATAATACAGCCACAGGATAAGAAAAACGAGGACGACTATTGCCTGCTTCAGCCTTTTGCCTGTGATACCGGCCTGTTGAAAATACCGGGGGATCAGGAGTAGGAAGAGCAGCCCGACTGCAGCAACAACAATGAGCACGGCCGGAACGAAGATTATCAGCGGGGGTACACCGGTCGCTGTTTCGATATACCCGATGTCCGAATGGATCGAGAAAACCCTGAGCAGCGCAAATGCCCACACTGCACCGAAGTTAAAGACAAAGACCCAGAAAACAAACGTAGCGGCAAACGGGTGACCCTTGGTGAAACTGCACCAGATCACCGCAAAGCAGAGGATCGCAAGCAGGATATTCATTGATGGACCGGCCATTGCGATTGTCACAGCCTGCAGATTCATCCCGTTCTGCATCAGCGATGTGTAAAATGCCGTCTCGCTCATGTGGGAGAATGCAAGGGCATTGGCCTCGAGAAGCGTCCAGTCACCGTAATGGATGGCAAGCGGGTTTGCAGCAGGGAAGACGCCGAAGAACCAGGCCATAGTACTATGCGACCATTCATGGAAGAGGATGGCACTGTACCGGGCAATGATGACAGATACCAATGTGAACAATGCAAGTGCCAACGGCGCAACACCTGTTGCGGCGGTTTGTGACGCTTCGGACACTCTCCCGCACCGGTTGACCGGGTCCGTCGTCAGGAAGTCTGCCAGATGACTCACAAAAGGACTGGTATGCACGATACCAAGAACATATGGGTTTTACGATTCGGGATTAAAAAAAGATTAGGCAGCAGACGGGGCGCCCTTGCCTTCGAGTGCTGCCTTGATCTGCGCCTGCAGCTGCTCGAATTTGCCCTGCAGCATCTTTTCCTGTTTCTCTAATGATTTGATGCGCAGTTCAAGGGACTCTAACTTATCAGTAAGCTTTACATTCACTACGTCTTTCTTCTTCTGCATCATGACAGTGCCGACAGTCATGTACATGACTGCATCCTCAGCAGCATCGCTGATCTCTTCC
Organism: Methanoregula sp.; assembly: GCA_030651815.1. Classification (GTDB taxonomy): domain Archaea; phylum Halobacteriota; class Methanomicrobia; order Methanomicrobiales; family Methanospirillaceae; genus Methanoregula. The sequence continues at coordinate 39,347 of JAUSBW010000271.1, read as the reverse complement.
TGGGCACGCTTTGCCTCACGCACTGCCATTTCATACTGGGCCTTCTGCTGGAGGATGGTCTGGAGCTGTTGCTGGATTTGCTGGAGCATGCCCAGCTGGTTCTGTACTTTGGGTGATATATTGTTCATGATCGTTCTCCCTCTACATTTCTGCCAGTAAAGGTATTGAGGATTGCGCCGGTAAAGTGAAATGCTTCACCTGCTCACGGTAGTCTTGAACACAGTACAACATAAAGTGTAGTATAGGGAGCAAAGAGATGGCCGTCGTCAGAATATCCGCAGGTGCTGGCAGGTTTATTGCGTGGCGATCTGCTGCATCTCATCTGCTACATTCACGAGACGCAATGCCATATTGAGTGCTGCCCGGAGCGCTGCGGTATCTTCCGCTTCAATTTTGAGCAGGAGTATGTTTTCTCCTTCCAGCCAGCAGCTCGTCTTTGAACGCGGGTTCACTTCATCGGAGAGTTCCGGTAGCAGTGCCTTATGGATTAAAACGGCATGTTCCGTTGAAAACCGGAATATCGCTTCATGGTACGACATACAAAGAATCCCTCTGCAGAGTAGGGTAAAAAAGAAGATAAAGTATGTTGATTCAGGCAGCTAACCTGAATGCGCATTGGTTACCTGGCTTTCAGTTCTTTGATCGCCGCGCCACGTTCTTTAAAAAGAATCCGGTGACCACAGTATGGGCACCGCACGTTGACGTCGACTTCAACTTTCTGCTTGCACCGTGCACATTTGTAGGAACTTGCCATATACGATCCGTTTATTTAATCCTGTGTTCAGCAACGGTTCTCTCAATTGCACGCTTGGCAATCTTCATAGCCGGCGTCTGCGGCACGTATGCCCCGCCAGCGAACTTGAACCCGCATTTGCGGCATTCCCAGATACCGGTTCCCCGGCGCTGAACAGACACCATATCACACTTCGGACAGGTGTGAAGTGCTCGTGAAACAGCTTCAATATCTGCTACTCGCTTACGTACAAATCTGCCGTACCGGCACCCAAAACGCCCGGCACTTCTTGTCACTTTTCCTTTTGCTTTATGTGTGGAGCTTGCCATAATGGATATTCCCCGATCTGTCTTCTTGTATTTGTCGTCTGAATTAATATACCTGATTGAGGATTTTTACCTGACCCTCGCCTTTGGAGAGTTTATTGATGAGATCATAGAAATCGCCCTGTATCCCGGCAGGAATGCGCACCACACAAACCCATGAACCGTCCTTCTGCCACTCGTTTTTTTCCATGGTGCATCCGGCAGCAATATCCCCGTAGGCTTTTGCTGCAAAGTCTGCCGGAATCCGGATGGCGAGCCGGAGTTCTTCGAACCTGATCGGCAGGAGAGGACGCAGTGCCTTTACCGTCTCTTTTACCTGTTCATCGAGATGCTTGAACGGATCAATGTTCACGCGCGCCTCTTCCATCGCCATCTCGATCCTGTGCGGCGGGTGCGGGTGTCCGGTCTGCGGGTTGACTGCATTGCGCGCGATGAAATTTACCACCTGACGGCGCTTCTCCTCAATCATGTGTTTGCGCTGATCGGAAGTGAGATGGATCTCACCTTTCGTTATGATACGGCGCGCGATCGTGTCGAAGTCCGTGGTGTGGAAGACTTTTATGAGTGCCTCGTCAGGAGCGCGGGTTGCCTTGGAGGTATTGCTGAACACATTGAGGGCTGCGACTACATCCTCAATGTCAACAGCCTGTCCCTGCCTTACTAATGCAGCCTTATCAGGGTCAACGAGAATCTCGAAGCGCTCCCCAAAACTCTCGAGGCGCGCAACGGTGGACTTTTCAAGCGGTATCATATCAGGTCAGGCTGATCACTGTTTGAACTGTTCTACATACGAGGCGACTTCTTCCCTGCTCATCTTCTTAAAGACAGGGATCTCGCGCCCGATGACACCGATTTCAACGGTATCAACATCGAACTTGCCTTCGGTTGCAGAGTGGAGTGCCTTTAAGCCCAGAAGGATCGCGTCCTTGACCTCGATTTCAGGATTGTATTCCTCCTCAAATACCTTCATGGCGGCCGGGCGGCCGATCCCGATTCCCGTTGCCTTGTACTCTAGCAGGGTGCCGGAGGGGTCCGTCTCGAAAAGGCGACAGTCGCCGTCACTTACACCCGCAATGAGCAGGGCAGTGCCGTACGGGCGGATGCCACCGTACTGCGTGAGCGTCTGCATGTGATCGCAGAGTTTTTTGGAGAGCGCTTCGACCTCGATCGGTTCATCATAGGAAACACGGTTGATCTGGCACTCGACCCGAGCCCGGTCCACCAGTGCCCGTGCATCCCCGACAAGACCGGAAGAGGCAACACCGATGTGCTCATCGATCTTGAAAATTTTCTCAATCGAAGAAGCCTCAAGGAGCTTGGAGCTCACCCGCTTGTCAACAATCAGGACAACGCCGTCCTTTGCCTTGATACCTACCGCGGTGGTTCCCCGCTTTACTGCTTCTCTGGCATACTCTACCTGGTAGAGCCTGCCATCGGGGGAAAAAACGGTGATCGCCCGGTCATATCCTGTCTGATATTGTGGTTGCATTCAAATCCTCCAGATCATCTTTTGTTAAGAACAATCGGTTTGTATTTTTAAATCCCTTTTCAATCACATCAACCTTATGACCGTTACATTGCAGGACAAGGAAGGTTTTTTTTGCAAAACTGCATTCCGGCAGCACGTGTTCTTCTCCTGAATCGGTCCCTGTTGCTGTTTTTTCAGGTTCAGATTTAATTTTAGGGATTTTTTTTGGCCTGAATCGTTCGCGCAGGCTTTCGATGGTACCGGATGCTGCGATGATACGCAGGCTGATGCGCACATCACGACATGCGGTGACAGTAGACACAGCAATCGCCAGCTCGCGTTCGGTCCCCCGCCGGCACCGGATGACCACATGCCCATATTCAAGCGCAACAACTGCGGGTGTGATGATTGCCGTTGTTGCATCGCCCCAGAGCGATGTGGTCGCATCAGAAATTGCATAATACAGCTCTTTCTGCTCAAGCAGGGTTCCGGCAGGTTCAATCCGTGCGAGGATATAACGGTGCTTCTCACGCAGCGTGGGCGGGCGGATACTCATGCGATCACCCTCACGCTCGGTACCGGGGGAGTGAGAACGCTCCCGACGCCGGCAAGCGCACGTTCAACATCCGGTACATCCATGCCGATGAGACTGCAGAGCCCTGCGATGTCCCGGACATTCCGCATGTCGAGAACAGAGCGGGCATGCGTTGAGAGCGTGATCGGGAACTCAAAGCGCTGTTCCAGCACCATGATATCCATATACCGGTGAATCGCGCGTTGTCGTGCGACACTCCTTCCCATGATGATGGGGGAGAGATCGATATCCACCGCTACCCGGTTATCGGCTGCCATCTTTGCCGCCACATGATCGAACGCGAGTTTGTCCGCTGACTGGATGCCGCGCAGGATGTGTACACCTTTGAGACCAATCACGGCACGGTTGAAATTGTTATTTGCCGCATTGACCGAGATCACCCTGCCGGAATCTTTCGAGCGTTTCACAGCAGAGATGACATCCTTTACCGGGACATCCCGGATCATCAGCCCTGATCGCACCTCAACTCCCCCGTACGTGCCAGAAGGGGTGTCAACAGCTACAATGCTGTCGAATCCAAGCGCAGCGGCTTCGAGCGCGAGCCTGCGGACCGATGCATCTCCGATCGGGTACGGGTATACAGCGGCATCGGTGATCTTCATGAAGTTATCTTTGCGTAAAAAGAGGATAAGATTATTTGCCCTGGTTCGCGTGGGAACGGATGCTCGGGCGGGTCTTTTCAGTTCCGATACCCTTCTCCCTCATACCGCGACCCTTGCGACCTGCTGAGGTCTTTCCGCGCTCTGCACGACCGCGATGGGTGGCGTTTGCCATCCATGCAAGGTTCTTGTCGGCTCTTATTGAGGGGTGGTGTCCGTCTACGAGAATTACTTCGTAGTATTTGAGCTTCCCATCCTGCCCTACCCAGTAGGAGTTGAGCACTTCCATGTTGGGGAATTTCTTGGACGCGCGCTCTTCTGCAATGCGCTGGATGCTTTTACCCATAGTCTTGCTGTTCTTGCCCATCGCTGCTGTACGGCGCGCACGGACATACCTTGATGCCCGGCGGCCTCCTCGGCGGACCTGGACACGTGCAACGGCAATGCCCTGTTTGGCCTTGTAGCCAAGGGTGCGTGCACGGTCAATACGGGTGGGGCGCTCGACCCTGACAACGCTGCCTTCACGGCGCCATTCCTGCATGCGGTTCCAGAGGAGTTCCTTAACTCCACTCTTTGCGGGTACTTTCCATGCCTCCCTGACGAAGGCGTACATCGATTTTACCATGGTGATCACCTAAGGTTCGGCTCATTGCTGAGCTACATTCCTTTCAACGGGACGCATCCCGTATGCCTTTATAGATAGGGTGGACGGATATTAAAGAGCTGTGGCAATTGGACAAACGAGTTTTTTGAGTTTTTTAAAATAATACATAATTAGCTGTAATTAAATAAAAAAAGAATTTGATATTTTCAAAAACTAAATCCCTAAAACAACATTTATTAACGGCCTAGTCCCTTTTTTAAATTCTGATTAATAGTAAGCTTCGTCCATGACTGATCTTTTGTTCGAATACTTCGTCAATTTTTTCAACAAGATTATTGCTCGAATTTCGCATGACAGTATAAACATTCGATATTTGTTTTGCCCTCTAGATTAAGAATAAACAAATCATTATATCCAAATTTTTGACGGTAATCCCAGTTTGTATCGCAGGTTTTACAATCGACATGTTTTATTTCACCAGAGGGATACTGAATTATTTGAAATACATTTGTCGAACCGCATTTTCGATCCCAATACCAAATATAGTGACAAGGTCGATTTGGATTGTCTAAATCGTTATATTTAACTTTATTTTCAATTTTATATTTTGGATTATTTTTCCTTCCTACTTTCTCTTCACTCTCTAGTGTATATGATGGTATTTGAGGTGTTCCAATAGGCATCAATGTGGGTAAAACACAATTGCGAGCCTTATGCCCACAAGAATAATAATAAATTTCTTGATACTCGCCATTAGGGCCATCATTAATAATACCAGATATCTGTTCTCCTATCTCACATGTAGGGCATCTGATAAATTTTTCTTCCATATTGATTTTTCCGAATATCATTCAATGAATTGATTTAATTTTTAAAAATAACATAAAAATTGTTTAAAAAGTTATTTCCAACCAAAAACATTCCTTAAAAAGTGGGTTATTTGATCCAAAATGTTTCCCTGCTCAGTGATCTTCGCGTTCTGTTCGGCGATTTGACTTTGCATCGCGGCGATTGTTGCACTGTAATTCACAGTCGCCGTTGGTTCTGGAGTTGCGGTTGTGCCAGTCGTCGTTAATTCTGTTATGATGGCCCCGATCGTCGTGGTTGTGGTAACAGAAACTGTCGTGGGAATGGTTGTTGCCCCAATGGTTGTGGTTTTTGGTGTGAACGTCGGATTAATTGTCTGAGTATCTCCGAGAACGTTTATGCTGCTCGATGAATCCTGATACCCATCAAGCCGGAGAAGCACAACATGAGCTCCATTGGGAACGGAGTTGATAGTTAATGGAGTAATCCCTTTGATCGCGTTATCGAGGAAAATTGTTGCTCCCGCCGGGCTCGATTGTACAACAATATTCCCGATTGACGGGGTGGGGATCGGGGTTGGTGTCGGAGCAACTGCAAGGATCTTGACAGTAGTCTGCGCGGGGGGTACCTTCCCAGTGGGATCTACAACCTTAATGGTGTATATCATAGGAGTAGTCTGCGAATTGGTCGCAAAATATATGATGCCTGCTGTAAGGTCTCCGATTGACATTTGGAAGTGTCCAGCGGATATAGTAGTGACGTTGGTATGTGCCAACAATGTTTCTTTCACTAATAGTGTTGGGGGTATAATCCCGGAAACATCGCCATCATTGAAATATACATCATATATCGAATTCCTTTGTGCACCCTCATATGCGATCATAAACGCATTTCCATCAAAACCGCCTGACTCTTTCTGACTTCTGACCAAAGAATCTTTGTTCGAAAAGAGGGCCGGATCTATCGCTATTACCGGAACTATGAACGCTAGGATAAGCAACAGGGAAACCAGTGATAATATTGTAATCTTATGCATAGAGTGAGTGTATACTATACCAGTATAAATATTTTATAATAACTGTGAGAGGTGGGATTTGAACACCCGTCCACGTCTTACTTAATCATAGAGATGTTAAAAATGCCCCGCTATTGTGTTACTATTGGCGTTTCTTCCGCATGAGGGACGTACAAACGCAATGAATGAAAACGGTAAGTTTGAGGACGAGCCCATACAATGATATACAATAATAAAGGTGAAAAAATTATTTTCCCATTCTTGTTTTGTATTGTTGAAGTAATAGGGTGGATGAATCCAGTTGATTCGTTCCAGTCTCTATATAAGCAATTCCTTTGTCATAAGAGTCAGTACCTGATGATACTTGTCCCTGATTATAATAATTGACAGCAGTTGCAACACAGTCTCCACCTTTCTTAAAATTAGATATCGCGGTAAGATATTGATCTTTTGTCGGCTGTAATTCGGAAGAAACTTCAATTGGGGTTAATTGATCTATTGCTCTAGTACAAGTTGCATTTAATACATTTACATCAAGTCCCTTAGATTTAAGATCAATTGGTTTTTTTGCAGCATCCATTACAGCTTTCTTAACGTCAACTACGTTTTGAGCGAGAGTAATCAATTTGGTCTGGTCTGCTGTATTCTGATTATAGGCCATTGTGTAAATTCGCGCTAATGAAACATCACTTCCTGCATTCTGCATATTTCTATTATATTTAAGGTTGAGATCAGAAGCAATACTCTTTTCCATCTCTAAATCGTCGAGCGCGTTTTGATAGTCCCGTTCTGTCTGTTTGACATTTGAGAGCCAACGATTCTCTTCTTTGAGTATCTTGGCAAATATCTGCGTTGCAATAGAAAATTCATCATTGTATTCGATTGCTGTTGACAAGAACAATTTGTCACTTTCAAGTTGTGGATTTGTTTGTTGGGTCGTTGTTGAGGTGATTGTAACTGTTAACGTTGGCGGGGATGGTGTAACAACGGAATTTTGATTTCCTCCAACACACCCGGCAGTTATTATTGTTGCCACAAGTAAGACAATAAAAAGAAGATATTTCATATCCCCTCTTTTCATTTGAGTGACGATATATTTTCTTATTTGATGTCAGGCTTGTACCTGCAGATCAATCTACCACAATAGACAGCAGATCCTTACCATCGCGTTTCTGTTGGCGGTTCTCTTGGGCAAGCAATAAATCATATGCCGAAGATGAAATAATCCATTTAGAGAAAGAAATCTTGGAAAATACAAATCAATTTTTAAAATTAAAAATCAAAAACGACTTTGTTGAAACCCTCAGATGAAATCAGGAGCGCAATTAGGTTTAGAAAAAATCCGTGCTACGCGGAAAAGAGATTGTGATATTTTATTTGCATAGTTGTCAGTTCGGCATTTTCCCATGATCATCATCAAACATCAGCTTCAGTGAAGGGGGGGCCTCTCATAGGCCTGAAGGGGTACCCACCCCCTCTCTAAAAAGAGCGAGGGACCCCCTACCCCCCCGTCCTCAGCAGGACAGGCTCCCACCCCCCAATGGGTTGCTCCGTTATTTTGTCGGGGCCTCATTGGGCAGATTGGAAAAGGGCTTAACCGTTCCGAACCGCCGTGGGGGCGCCCCGTCAAGGGTAACGACATTCATCGTAATCAGGAGGTATGGGAGTATCAACTCCCTAATTCCTCGTACAAACCTTAATGGCAACGGGCGTGATACGTAGTGTACGGTACCCGGTATGACAACAATAAAAGCAAAAGTCATCGATGGCTTCCACCTCGAGCTTGAGAAGGGAATCCCGACAAAAACCGGTGATGAGGTTTTCATAAGAATTATCGAGAAAAAACCGAACGCATCACTCCGCGGATCTTGGCGTTATGATGTGGATAGTGCAGACTTTGTTGATACCCTGCGGAAATCCAGAACGATCGAACCATTATAAACTTTTTTCTGGACACCAGTATCTGCGTTGATGTGCTCCGGACGAACGGACCCCAGATGTCCTTTGAACTCTTCGAAAGTTTTTCTGATGATAAAAATACCGGGATTATCTCAGTGATCACGATCGCAGAGCTCAGCGCAGGTGCTGCACTCTCTCCACGGAATGATGCGATGAAAAAGACCGAAGAACTTCTTGCCTATGTCCGGATCGTTGAACTTGACGAATCTGTTGCAATGGCCGGCGGGAAAATTTATGCAAAACTCTCAAAAGCCGGGAAGAAAATTGAATTCAATGACTGCCTGATCGCCGCCACCGCACAATCGTTGGGAATAAGTGAGATCGTAACCAGAAACTGTGAGCACTTCAACCGGATCGATGGTTGTTCAGCAATCATACCTGAAAAACTCAATTTCTGATAACCTGTGTTCCTCAGTGAACCGGCACGTACCCCAAAGTGAATCAACATGGGAAAACCGGTTCCTCAAAAACCAAAAAAAGCAAATTCCAGATATCTCTTCCCATCACAAGAGCAAATCTGGTTCACTTCCCCTTCTTCTTCTCTATCACCCGTATCCCCTCAATCCGGGTGACCGGATACTACCCGTCCGCATCCTTTTCCGCAGACTTCACCCTGTCCCAGATGGTGAGCAATGCGACAGACACCATCATGATGCACAAAGCAACCGCTACAAGTAGTGGCCTCCTCAGGTTCTCAGGGAAAATCAGGCGTCCGGCCATAGGATAGAAAAATTCCGTGCAATGCGGTAAACAGGTTGTGAAATATTCGTGAGAAAGAATCTACGGATACTTATCCGGTATCCTTAATATCCGGCCTCTCCAGCCATTTCCAGAGCGGCACATACCGGATCGTCCCCTTCATCCCGAACCACTCGGCCTCTTCGATCTTCTCCTCCTGTTCCGAAAGAATGAGGAGATTATTGCACAGCAGCTCGCGTGAAGCCTTGAGCAGAGCCCGGATCTCGCGGGACCGTGTCCGCTCATCGTGCAGCTCAGCGCAGACCTGGATGAGCGCCATGATCCGGTTCTCCTGCTGAACGACAAAATCCACCTCCTCCTGCTGGGCGTTCTTCCAGTACCAGACCGACGCTTCGTTCTGCTGCTGCAATCTCCACATCTCGATGGCAACGAGATTCTCGTACATCTTCCCGCGGTTCTCCGAGACACGGAACGCCTTTGCCGCAACAAAGCCGGTGTCCGTGCAGTAGATCTTCTTGTTTGCCGCAACCTGCTCTCTGACCTTGAACGAGAACCGGGGGAGGGAGAAGAAGAGGAAGGCTTCCTCAAGATAATTAAGATATTTCCGGACGGTCATCGGGCTTTTGCTCCGGGTGACCCGGGCAAGTGATGTATAGGAATATTCGGATGCTACGTTGGACAGGAGGTACATGGCAAGGTCTTCGATGCCCTGCACCGAACGGATGCGGAACCTCCTGACGATGTCCTTGTACACTATGGAATCGAACAGGGTGACAAGGTAATCGCGTGCAGGAAATTTTTTTACCAGCGGTTCGGGAAACCCACCACCCTGTGCATACTGGTACAGGGCCGATACTTTCTCCTGCGTGGTAAGTTCATGCGGCGAGAGGCTGAGGTACTCGCGGAAGGAAAACGGCATGATGGTCGTCTGGAGGTAACGCCCCGTGAGATGGGTGGCAAGCTCGGAGCTGAGCAGGTGCGAGTTGCTTCCGGTGATAACGAGATCATATCCTTGCCGGGCAAGGCGGTTGACGAAGATCTCCCATTTTGGGAGATTCTGGATCTCGTCGAGAAGCAGTGCTTTCGGGTTCCCGTACACGGAGTCGACTGCGACAAGGATCTCGTCATAATCGGGAAGATCGGCCAGTCTCTCGTCATCGAAGTTGACATACCCGAAATTCCGGTTGCGGGAGAGATGGTGGATGGCAAAGAATGATTTTCCTGCCCGGCGCGGACCGATTATCACCTTGATGAGGGGACTGTCTGCTCCGGTTATCCCGGTCACCCGTTCGATGTAGGGTTCGTCAAGGGTTCGTTTCAGGTCCCGCTCCTGGACGAGAATGATGTCACGGACTGTCATAATCTGCACATCTTAATCAGTATAATGGATAAAAATAGATAAAATTACCTATTACGAGTGGGGAAAATCTAACAAAATCATGAATCTTCCGGATGGGGAACTGGAGGGAACTCCCAATACATCAGGGATATCAGGATTTTTATTCCGGGTTACCCCTGCCCGGTACGGTTACCTCCCAAACCGCTTGTACCGCTTATGCGCTTCCTCAACCGTCATCACTTCGAGAATGTTCACAATGCCCCCGGACAGAACATCGAAGAACGCAGTATAGGTATGGGCGATATGCATCCGGCAGTGACCGTTCTGCAACAACTCCACATCCGTGGCAATATACGGATCTTCAAGTTTCAGCAACTGCTGCTTGACGATCCTGCGATCCTTCTCTGGCAGACCGTTAACGTACTGCAGCGCCAGCTTGTCGATGTTTACTGTCATGGCGCATCTCTTTTTTCAGGCTTGCGTATTCGGGATCGCTGTCAAGCGGAACGAATTCTCCTTCCTCTGCGATCTTGTCCAGGTGTGCAATGAAGTCATGACGCTTCCGGTCCTGCAACACCCGGCCAATCACATCCCCGTACCGTTCCCCCGGCTCCTTGATAGACATCAGGGCTTGTTTGGTGTCCGTCGAAACGAGTACTTTCTCGGTAAGAGGGGTGGTGTTCTTTGCCATGGTCATATTCTCCTTTTTAGTCTAAATGTACCTTTTGTCCTTTTAAAAATAAACCTGTGCTTCACGTATAATTCGCAAACCCCGTCCATTCGCACAAATCTTAATGGCAATGGGCGTGATACGTAGTGTACGGTATCCGGTATGACAACAATAAAAGCAAAAGTCATCGATGGCTTCCACCTCGAACTTGAGACGGGAATTCCGACAAAAACCGGTGATGAGGTTTTCATAAAAATTATCGACAAAAAACCAATCACATCACTCTGTGGAGCTTGGGGTTATGATGTGGATAGTGCAGACTTTGTTGATACCCTGCGAAAATCCAGAACGATCGAACCATTATGAACTTTTTTCTGGACACCAGTATCTGCGTTGATGTGCTCCGGACGAACGGACCCCAGAAGTCTTTTGAACTCTTCGAAAGTTTTTCTGAAGAAAAAAATACCGGGATTATCTCAGTTATCACGATCGCCGATCTCAGCGCAGGTGCTGCACTCTCTCCACGGAATGATGCGATGAAAAAGACCGAAGAACTTCTTGCCTATGTCCGGATCGTTGAACTTGACGAATCTGTTGCAATGGCCGGCGGAAGAATTTATGCAAAACTCTCAAAAGCCGGGAGGAAAATTGAATTCAACGACTGCCTGATCGCCGCCACCGCACAATCATTGGGAATGCGTGAGATCGTAACCAGAAACTGCGAACACTTCAACCGGATCGATGGTTGTTCTGCAACCATCCCTGAAAATCTTAGTTTCTGACAACCTGCGTTCCTTCATGAGCCGTCACATACCCCAAAAAATAAGTTCTGATATTTAGTCAAATCACGACATAAAATCTGGTTCATTTCCCCTTCTTCTTCTCAATCACCCGGATATCTTCAATCCGGGTGACCGGGTATTGCCCGTCCGCATCCTTCTCCGCAGACTTCACCATATCCCAGATGGTGAGCAGTGCGACAGACACTCCGGTCAGGGCCTCCATCTCAACACCGGTCTTTCCGGCTGACTTTACCCGCACACTGGCCTCAATGTAACCATCTCCATCAGAGAAATCCACGGCAATCGCACTGATGGGAATGGAATGGCACATCGGGATCAGGTTGGGAGTGTTCTTCACCGAGAGCGTTGCAGCAACACGGGCAGTGGCAAGCACATTGCCTTTCACAACTGCCCCCTCACGTATTGCGGCGAGTGTGGCCGGCCGTAAGTAAATTTTACCGGCTGCAACTGCTTCGCGCACCACATCTCCCTTGCCGCTGATATCCACCATCTGTGCCTTGTCATCCTGAATATGGGTAAACTCGACCATGTACTCACTCTGCCTGCATTCAAGTCCTGAATAATTCTGCCGGAATCCTGTCCACGAGATCCGATGCCAGCATACCGCTCCCGCGTTCCGCTGCAACCCGTTCTCCTGCCCTGCCATTCACGTACGCGGCAATGCAGGCGGCATCGAACGCGGGCAGATGGCAGAGAAGAGCGCCCGCAACTCCCGCTAGCACATCTCCAGTGCCTCCGACAGTCATAGCAGGGTCCCCCGTACGGTTGAACCGCACCCGCGTGCCATCCGTGATCACATCGATGTGACCCTTGAGAAGAAGCGTTCCGCAGATCCCTGCACCCCGGGCCGCATGGGCACGCCCGATCGTATCCATAGGCAGGGTTTTTCCGGTTATCCGGGCAAATTCACCGGCATGCGGGGTATAGATCGTCTCTTCCTGCGCAGCCGGAAGCGGGAGCCTGAGGGCATCGGCATCAAAGACGGCACGCTTGCAGTGCGGGGCAATGGCAGTTACCACTGCATGGCTCTCCGTCCCGAGCCCGTTCCCGCAGACAACAACATCTGCACGCCCGGCAAGGGTGATCAGGAGTTCGGTATGTTCCTCACCTATCTTTTTTCCATCGAGCCGTTCATAAATCAGGTCGGGCACCGGTTCAAAGACCGGAGAAGCTATCCGGACAATATCAGCACCTGCCCGTAATGCTCCCAGCCCGGCAAGGTAGGGAGCCCCCTGGTAGGGCCCGCCGCCAATCACCAGCACTTCACCGCCATGCCCTTTATGTGCCTTACGATGGCGGGGCCGAAGGAGGGTGAGATCTCCGGGCCCGACACAGCACTCCGCTTCAACCGGAATGCCGATATCGACCACCGTTGAACCTTCACACTTTGCCCGGTAAAAAGCGCAGATACGATCCGCCCGCATGCCCGGTGTCGGCACATCAGCTGCGATAATCTTTGCCCGCGATGCATTTGCCATATTCACGCAGGACTTTAACGGCTCTGTCACTTCACCCGAAGCACCGATTCCCAGCATAGCGTCAATGATCAGATCCGCCTTTTCAAACAGTGGGTGCAACACCTCAAGATCATCACGGCAGGTGAACGGGTACAGTCCGACACGGCAGTGTTTCAGCGCGCTGAGCTGGTGTTCGCAGCCAGCGCTTCGTTTTCCGTAATCGAGATAACACACATCGGTATCCACACCGCGCTGGAGGTGCCGGGCGGCAACCATCCCATCCCCGCCATTATTGCCCCTGCCACAGATTACAAGCACCCGGGCGGGCGAGTCTGCATGAGCCATGTCTGCGAGCGCCCTTCCGGCGCTCTCCATCAGCTGGAGCTCTGTCACACCGAGCGCAATGGCGTTTTTATCCACCGCACGCATCCGGGCAGGGCTGATGATCCCCGCCTTAAGGAACCCATCAATCGTAAACGGCAACATTTCCCGTACAATTCATCTGTAGGAACCTCACTAAATACTATGCAATGGGTTTTAGCGATGATGTGAAAGCAGCCGCAGAGCAGATCGCGGATGCGCCCGAAATTACCATCATCTCGCACATCGACGCTGACGGTATCTCGTGCGAAGCGATACTTTCGCAGGCAATCTCGCGGCAGGAAATCCGTGTAAAATCGGTTTTTGTCCGGCAACTCGAACCCCTGACCATGCCTCAGGTGCCCTCGGATAATACGCTCAAGGTTTTTTCTGATCTCGGCGCGGGTCAGCAGAACCTGTTTATGGAACGCGGTTTTTCAGAAAAAGAAGTGCTTATCGTTGATCACCACGTAAGCCAGCCCTGCGAACGGCAATACACGCAGGTGAACTGCCTGCCATACGGCTATGACCGTATGAGCGCTGCCGGTGTCTCGTACCTGATCGCAAAGCAGCTGGACTCGGCAAATACCGATCTCGCCAAACTCGCCATTGTCGGTAACGTTGGCGATATGATGGCCCGGGAGAAGTGCGGGCTCGTCGGCCCTGCGCGCGATATTATCGTGAAAGACGGGGTACGCCACGGCAATGTCGAGGTACACAAACGCGATCTCAACTGTTACGGCACCGCTACGCGCCCGGTGCATCTCTCCCTTACCTACAACGATGATCCGTTCGTCCATGGGATCAGCAACAATCCCGAAGGCGCCCGACAGTTCTTAAAGAAACTCGGCATCCGGCAGCAGACGGAAAATGGCCGCTGGTATGTCTGGGAAGAGATCTCTCAGGAAGAAAAGCGTATCATCATCTCCGCACTCGCAGAGCAGCTGATCGCAAACGGTGAAAAGGTGGACCGGCTCTTTGCCGAGACCTATGGGTTCCCTGATGAAACCCCCCGCACGCCGCTCCGCAATGCACAGGAGTATGCGACTGTGCTCAATGCATGTGGTCGCTGGGCAAAACCGCAGATCGGGAGTGCTATCCTGCGCGGGGATCGCGGTACTGCGTACCGGGAAGCCGAGCACATGTTAAAAAACCACCGTGCGATCATCAGAAACCTGCTCGAGTACATCATTGATACCGGCGTTAAAGAACTCGAAAATCTCCAGTATCTCCATGTGGGCGGGCGATACCCGGATACCATTGTGGGTATCGGGGCAGGTATGGCACTCTCGAAACTCAATGCCAAAAAACCTATCCTGATCATGTGCGAGGTGCCCGAAGATCCCAATCTTACCAAGGTATCCATGAGAACCAATGAACGCGTGGTGGAACAGGGAATCGATCTCCAGCAGGCGCTCAACTGCGCTTCAGCAGAGTATGGCGGCGGGGGCGGGGGGCACAAGATCGCGGCGGGCGCGTATATCCCGAAAACAGCAGAAGAGGAGTTTGTGATTCGTGTCAACAGGATACTCGGAGAACAGTTCGCTGCGGCGGGTTCAGGCAATCGCTGATCACCAGTTCGGCGGGCTGGCGGGAACAGGGCTATTTCCCGAAGGCTGCGCGTTCATCTACTCCACCACCGGGCGTATCCGCCAGATTGGGTTTGATGGCGTGCGTCTCGCAACCGTCCGGGCTTCGGACGGCAGGCTGACGCTGGGAATCGTTGGGGCAAAACGCCTCCATGCCTGCCTGCCCGTACCGGCCTACAGGGTGGTCATCAGGGAGGATGTTGCAGAGTTCGTGGCAAAGGGTAAGAATGCGTTTGCAAAACATGTGATCGCAGCTGATCCAGAAATCCGCGCGGGCGATGACGTGATGGTCGTTGCAGGTGAAGATCGCCTGATTGCCTGCGGCGCAGCGGTCGTTTCAGGCATAGAGATGCTTGCATTTAATTATGGAGTAGCTGTAAGAGTACGGCAGGGTAGTGAAAAAGATGCTTCCGGGAAATATCAATCCACGCCAGATGAAGGCGATGATGAAGAAGCTCGGCATGAATGTCGAGCCGATTGAAGACGTGCAGAGTATTGTCATCAAGACACCAAAGGGCAATTACATCTTTGATTCTGCAGAAGTGTCTGCTATGACCATGCAGGGAACCACCACGTACCAGGTTGTCGGGGATGTCCGGTTTGAACCGGCAGCGGCAGAGATCTTAAAAGAGGATATCACCATGGTGGCGGCACAGGCAAAAGTTTCTGAAGAGAAGGCAAAAGAAGCTCTTGTCGCGACCAAAGGCGATATCGCAGAAGCGATCATGCGCCTCTCCGGCTCATGATCGAACCGGGCGATCGCGTACTGCTCGTAGGAGAGGGCAGGGAATTTTTTGTCAAGGCCGGGCCGGGCTCGCTCGGTACCGATAAAGGACAAATTGACCTTAACCAGTTGGTAGGAGCATCGGGCGGCGATACAGTCACCACCCATAACGGTGCGCAGTTCACCATCCGCATCCCCCGCCCTACGGATTTTTTCACGTATGGTAAACGGTCAGGAGCCCCGATGCTGCCCAAGGATATCGGGCTCGTCATCGCGTATACCGGCATGAACCACAACGACGATGTTCTCGATGCCGGTACCGGCAGCGGGATTGCCGCGATCTACTTTGGCGGCGTGGCAAAGACTGTAAAGACCTACGAGATCCGGCCGGAGTTTTCCACGCTCGCGATGAAGAACATCACTGAGTCGAAACTCACGAATGTGGAAGCGGTGGCTGCAGATTTCCTTACCGCTGATGGCATGTATGATGTGGTGCATCTTGATCTCCAGATCCTGCCCGAGCATGTGAGACATGCATTCTCACTGCTGCGATCCGGGGGGTATCTTGCGTGTTACACCCCGTTTCTGGAGCAGATGGCAATCGTTGTCGATGAAGCCACTCCGCTGTTCCGCGAGGTGCACACCCATGAACTGATCGAGCGGGAGATGACCCGGTCGAAGAGAGGGACCCGGCCTTCTACCTCGGTGAGCCACTCGGGGTATGTGACGATTGCGAGGAAATAGAAAAATTGTAAAATTCCAAAAAGAGGATTTTATTCAATCGAAATAATTATTCAATTCTCCGATAGTCCGAGATCCAATTCAAAATTTTTGCGATTTCTGCATCTTTCTTTGTTAAATCCTCTACGAATTGTTTAAATCCTTTGTTTTTCTCCAGATGTGGGATGGATTTCAATTCTTTTGGTTCGTCGGGCAACCCATATGTCTTTGGATTAATACCGCTTCGTTTTGCCCGAATAAGCAACCATCTTTCAAGATATGGAGAAACGATAATAATACGCCTGTGCGGATCATCGGAATGAATGCCATGTTTTAGGGTCTCTCCCTCACTTGTCACTAAATATTTGCTCAATTCCCTCGGTTGTTCACTATCGGGATCATCGTCGATAAATGCCAGAACCGGTGAATTTTTTCCGGCTTTTCGAAGGACATCACCTTTACAGGACTCATGTTTTATACGCTTTTTTCCAACCCCAAACACCAGAAGGACAAATTCATCGTTATTGCATTCGACAATGATCATCCCGTCTCCTCCTCGATAAATAACGACAGGTTAAAAAATGGGTCGGAATCGAGGAGATCGGGGATCCTTTTCGAATCGATCTTGGAGACTTGTGTAAGATAATCTTTGATTGAAATCACAAAGATATTCACCTTTTCTTTGGGCGCTTTTTCGATGATTGAACGAAGGAGATACGGGTTGTGGGTGGCAATGAAGTACTGGTTCTGGTCATCAAGTGCAATCATTTCGGCAAGATGTTTTGTGTAATAAGGGAATGTACAGGACTCTGGTTCTTCGAGAACAATAGTGGCGTTTTTATTAGACTGGATCACGAGCGTGAAGAAAATAATACGTTTTAGAGTATCCGACAAAATTGTATAGGGATAACCAAATGAAACTTCATCTATATCCTTGATAATCTCTATCTGTTTCCCATGAGGTTTTATAAGAAGGCGATATCCTTCAGCTTTAAGGATATCACTGACCTTTTTCCTGAGTGGTTTATGCGCTTGAATCAGGGCAACAAGATTTTCACCAAATGGCGGTTTGAGTGCATCTGAAGTAAGATCAATGTACTCTGAAAATTCTTTATAAAAATAATATTTTATCCCTGAAGGACTACCAGTATTACCACCCCCACCATGGGGATTTCCGGAAAAATCAAATTTTATATCCCGTTTATTTACAAAGTCAGCATTGATTTTTACTTGATCTGACAGTTTATAGGATTCTGATTCTGGAATAATTGTTATTTTTTCGGTAATATCGTTAATTTTTCTCTGAATAAATTCTTTCGTTAATTCATCAAGTGTAATTTGCTTATTAATATCCTGCCTTCTAATCTCAAGGATAACATTTCGATCCAAGATCCCATCAGTGAACAGATTTGAGAGGTCTTTAAACCGGATATACCAAGATAATTCGGAATGACCACTAGCATATGTTTGATCGATATAAGTAAAAAGTGCCAGCGCTTCAAGAATATTTGATTTTCCGGTATTGGGTTCACCGATAAAAATATTGATTTGATTACAATCAATATCCAGAGATTCAATTGATTTAAAATGTTCAATTTTTAAATGAGAAATCATGGTCAACCCTCTTTATCATAATAGTGTGTTATTGTAATCTGGTTTTATTTATTTGTCGCACTATTCAATTTCGTGACTGATTGAGGATGTTTTCAGAATTGTTTCTGAAAAATTCACGTCAAACAACCATTAACCTTCCACTCCCTACCTGGATCAATGCTTGTACCATAAAAAGTGGCTGATTACAACCGCCCGTACTTCTTATGCGCCTGCTCAATGGGAAGAATCTCATGGACCCTGACAATACGGTTCTCGTCATCAATGGAATAGAATGCAGTGTAAGTACGGGCAATATGGAGCCGGTATATCTCCCTGCCGCCCCGTAAGACCAGTCTCTCCTGATCCCCGCCGCTCCCGGGAAAAGGATTCTCACAAAGACCCTGGAGAGCGTTTCTGATGATGCGCCGGGATTTTTCCGGTACGGAACCGATAAACGCATCAACCGTATTCCGTACCTTCACTTCGAAGGTCAATCCTTAATCTCCGACAGGGACACGTACTCCGAATCCGGGCGGCTTTCCCACATCTTCACATCTTCATCAAGCCGGGCTTTCTTGACCCGTTCAATCATATCCTCAAGGAGATCGTCATAGGTCTGGCCTGCCCCCTTCATTGCCCCCAGCTCTTTCCAGACTTTCTCGGAGACCGGCAACCGCTTTACCGCTGACATGATCATGCTGTAAACATTGTAAATACTTAAAACCATTACAACCAGTGCATGATTCGAGGCTGTAGAAACCCGGTAAGTACCGGGAATAAGAATGGTCAGCTCTTCTGACCGAGCGCTGCACTCCGCTCAATCTTCTTTTTTACCGTATCCCATGTCTTTGTGATCAGAAAACTCTCCTCCATGTACCCGATAACCCGGGCAAATTTCTTCATGGGAAACGCCATCGTCAGGATATCAAGCGGTACACAGGGACGGGCTGAAGGATCGAACATGCCCAGTACGACCTTGGGATTTACCTTCTGCTGTTCGAGCCACGGGTAATAGATGATGGAACTGCACCCGGCCCCCATAGGGCAGATGACCCCGTTCGGATCTCTCTGGTCGAAATTCGCAAGCGTGAAAAGCCCGCTCATGACTTCAGGACGGGCAAAGAAGATCACCACTTCGGGATTGTCCTGTTCGGTCAGCTGATCCCAGCGGGTGAAGACGATATCCTTTCCCTCTGAGGGCAGGGGGATGAGATTCTTCTGCCATGCATCAACCATCTCCGGCGTTTGCTTATAGCGCTCTCCTTCCACAACGCCCGGTTTCCCTTGAGAGAGGAAGTACCGGAAATTTGGTGGTCGCTCATGTGAATAGCCCGTATACATGAGTCCACCCTTGCAGGTGACTGACCGGGCATCAAAAACAAGTGGTGTCCCGTTCCTGACCCGGCCGATCTGGCAGATGATACAGCGCCAGCCATCCGGAGGGGGAACTTTTTTGGCGGTGCCTGATTCTTTCCTGAATTCAAACGTGATCGGCAGTTCTGTGCCGGGAAAATAGTTCTGCCATAAGGCCGTGAAGTGATCGCGGAGATCAACGTCCATGTATGGCAATATTCCTTTTTGGGATTTAAGGTGATCACTGGGAAATTTGGGGACAAGGTAGCCGGGCTGGTCCGGAAGGTACATACTCACGATCTGATCGTGCGGGAGAGGAACCGGTAAAAGCTGGGGTCCATTTACTAAGAGAGGGATCGGTGCGAAGGGACCCCTCATAGTACCTCCAGAGACGCATGACAGGAATGTCCCTTATTGTTGGGTGTATAGGAAATTGAGCCAGTGTCAGCGAATAATCATTTTTGCTCCCATCTCACTCCCGCTCATCACAACCGTTCCTATGCATTGGGGAAAATTAATATTCTGGTTAATCACAGTAATTATGGGGAACTATGACAAAAGTGGAGATTAAGCAGGTTGATGCACAGGGCCGGATCATCCTGCCAAAAGCGTGGCGGAACCGGTTAAAGACAAAGAACGTCATGATCATCGATGAGGATGACCGGCTTGAGATCCGCCCGGCTGATACCGATCTTTCACGATTTGTTGACGCGGTCGAAGTTGAAGGCAAGCATTTTGACGATTATCACGCACTGCGCAAGGAACTGAGAAAAGATGCGGTTTATTGATGCAAACGTATTCATCTATGCCGTCCTCAGGCCAAAAACAGCCCTTCCGGATGCTGTCTTAAAGAGAGAAACTGCGGCAAAAGAAATTTTCCTGCGGGTAAATACCGGGGAACATGTCACCACGACGACCGTACATCTCAGCGAAGTAGCAAATGTCCTCGAAGATGCGGCGGGTCCCGGGTTTGCATGCGATCTCCTCTCCGCACTCCTGTCAAAACCCTCGATTACTGTCCAGTCGGTCTCAGCTGACAACTACCGGGAAAGTACCCGGCTGGCACAAAAATATTCCATCAGCATCAATGATGCCCTGGCACTGGTTGTCATGGAACAACAGGGAATTGATGAGATCTATACTTTCGACCGGCATTTCAGTCAGGCACCGGTCCGCGTGGTGCAGGAATAATGAAGAGATACAACAACATCAGGCCAGATTGTAACGAAAAAAATCCTGATTAAAAAAAAGTTCATTCCACAATCGTATGCCCGTTCCTGTCGCCCCGCCCTATGCCTTTGTAAATAAAACCATTTTTAATGTATACATCCGGGTCGATCATGTTCCGCCCGTCAATGATAACCGGGTGCTTCCTGCCGGAGAGCTGCTTAAGTACGAGAGGGTTCAGGGTATGGTACTGGTGATGACCGGTAAATATCACGATCGCATCGGCATCCTGCAGGGCTTCCTCGACAAAGGGAACGAACGGCACGCCGGGATAGTCCGCTACATAGGGATCGTGGACTGATACAATCGCACCCTCCTGAACAAGGAGATCGCGGTACGGTTCTGCGGGCGTGTTGCGCGTATCATCCGAATTGGAAAGAAATGCCCAGCCGAGAAGAGCAACCTTTGCGCCTTTTAACGGTACTCCCGCCCGCTGCATGGCATCTTTTGTGAGCCGGAACATGTGGGTGGGCATGAAATCGTTGATGTGCCGGGCAAGCACATAGAGCGACGGTTCGTTTGCCGGGTAATCAAGTGTACCGTTCCCGAGCTGCTGGACACCCCGTTCAAGATGGTAGGTGTCCTTTGTGAGGCAGTGCCCTCCGACACCGGCACCGGGCCAGAGCATAGCACGGGTGATGCCTTCACCTTTGAGGCTGTCAATCCCGTTCCGGACATCGTAGACATTGATCCCCATCGCCTCGCAATAGAGTGCCAGCTCGTTGATCGCAGCGATCTGGAGATCCCGAAATGTATTCTCCGCAGTCTTGGTCACTTCCGCTGCCGTAGCAGACATAGGGATAATTTTTCCCATGGTCAGTACGGGGAAATACAGTTCAGTTGCTCTCTGCGTACTCACGTCGTCAATTCCACCGACAATCCGGTCATGCTCACGGATATTGCGAAGCAGTCTCCCGACCATCACCCGTTCGGGTGCATGGGCAAGAGCGAAATCAACACCCGCCTTAAGCCCGGACTCCTTCTCAAGGAGCTCGCGGGCGATCCCGATAGTCGTTCCGGGCGTGATCGTGGATTCCAGCACCACGAGCATGCCAGGCTGGAGATAGCGGCCGACATTTTTTATTCCGTCGAACAATGCGGAAAAATCCGGCAGCAGGTCTTCCTTGTTCAGAAATGGTGTCTGAATCGAGAGGGTAACCGCGTCTAGTTCTGCGATCCTGGAGAAGTCTGAGGTGCAGACAAACTTCTGTGCTGCAGTCACCTTTAGCAATAATTCTTCAAGCCCCGGTTCCACCCCCTGGAGCGGGCTTTCGCCACGGTTGAGCATGGCAATCTTATAACCGGACGAGGGTGAATCGCGCTGGAACCCATAGACCCGCTCGTACTGCGGCACATCGGCAAAAAGAGCCGCTGCAGGGATTCCCACATATCCCATGCCAAGTACCCCAATCGTCCTGATCGGCCCTTTTTTCTTAAGGATTGCATCAAGCGTCATACCGGTGACCCCATGTACCTATTTCGCAAGACCTGCCTGTATCTCTTCGCATATCCGCAGGTTGTGAATTGCCTGTTCCGGTGTGATGGGGAAGGGGCGTCCGTGTTCCACACATTCGATGAACGTCGAAAGCTCCCGTTTAAGAGGTTCGAGTTTGTTCACCATCACCTTCTCAATGATATTCTCCTGCACATACCGCTCTGCCTCAAACTGGTACTGCCCCGGCTTGCGGTAGATGGTCACCTCCTGCGACATGAAGTCCCCTTCGATGGTGAACTCCTCTTCCTCAACATAGATCATGCGGATCTTCTTAGACGATTTCCGGCTCGCGGAGAGCGAGACAGGCACATTTCCGCATCGCATCAGCACGCTGCACACATCGGCATTTCCGGCACTGCAGATCGCACCCGGAGACGGAAAAAAGAGGTTCAGCAGGATATCGATGTCGTGGATCATCAGATCTTCAATCACCGTGCTTCCGGTGACCCGTGCTGATGCGGGATTGTGCCGCTTCATCTCCACATAGAGTGGTTTTTTTACGATCTTTCTGATCTCTTCGACAATCGGATTGAACCGTTCGATATGGCCAACGCCAATCGTGATCCCTTCCGGGGCTGTCGTCATGAGCTGCGTAGCTTCCTCAGCTGTGGCGCAGATCGGTTTTTCGATCAGCACAGATTTGCGGGCGGAAAAAACCTGGCCGACAACATTCTTATGGAACTGTGTGGGAACACAGACACTCACCGCATCGGACCGGGCAAGCAGTTCTGCCACAGAACTATACACAGTTGCCCCGTGTTTTTCCCCTGTCTCCTTAGCCCCTGCAGTGTTTAAGTCAAAAACACCCACGGAATTCACACTTTTAAGTTCGGAGTAGACCCTGACGTGGTTCCTTCCCATCGTCCCGACACCGATCACACCAACGTCCATTCACTTCACCCGGTTGATCGTATCACAGATAAAGGCAAGCTCTTTTTGATCGAGCAATGGGTGCACCGGCAGGCTCAGGACGGACGATGAGAGCTGGGTTGAGACAGGGCAGGGATCAGGATAATTCGTCAGCCCGAAGACCGGCTGCCGGTGAATAGGTATGGGATAATGCACAGCAGAGCCGATCCCTTTGGACTTTAAGTAATCGATGAATGCATCGCGCTTCATCGGGAACTCATCAGTGAGACGGATGACATACTGGTGGTAGACATGGTGCATCCCCGGCGCGACAACCGGGGTGACCAGCCCTTTTACCGAGAGGTTCGCATTATAGAAATCGGCATTCTTCCTGCGCCGCAGGTTGAACTTCTCTAACTTTTTTAACTGGACAATTCCCAATGCCGCTGCCATATCAGTCATCCGGTAGTTGTAGCCAAGCCGGGTATGGACATATTTTTCACTCTGGCCATGATTGATGATCAGGCGCAGACGCTCAGCGTACGCCTTCTCGCTAGTAGTGACCATCCCTCCTTCGCCGGTGATCATGTTTTTTGTGGCATAGAAGGAGAAACAACCAAAGTGCCCGAAACTTCCGACTTTACTGCCATTGTAAAGTGCACCATGTGCCTGTGCTGCATCCTCAATTAACTTAAGGTTGTGCAGCTCGCACACTTTCTGCACTCCCTGCACATCAAACGGCTGGCCAAAAAGGTGCACACCAATAACCGCCCGGGTTCGCGGGGTTACCCGCTCTTCGAGCTGTCCGGTATCTATCGTATAGGTCTGGTCATTGACATCACAAAAGATCGGCTTTGCCCCGCACATCAGGACTGCCGATGCAGTAGCAATGAAAGAGAATGACGGTACAATTACTTCATCCCCATGACCAATATCTGCGGCAAGGAGAGCCGCATGGAGGGCCGCAGTTCCGTTGTTGATTGCAACCCCGTACGTAGCACCACAGTAATCAGCAAATTTCGTCTCTAGTTCGATCACCTTGTCACCGGAAGCGAGCATGCCTGATTCAAGCACCGCAGTGACTGCCGAGATCTCTTCCTGACCGATTGCCGGTCGCGCAATGGGTATGTTGACCACACTTCACTCTCACAAATACTGGATAATCCAGATAAAAAATGCGTAAGCATCCAATAATATCATTCCTGTCAGCCAAAAAAAACAAGGGACATTCCTCATTTTTCAAAGACGTTATCACAGTCACCCATTCCTGCTATCATCCCGGCACCTGCGAAAGATATCTAATTAGCAGGAGACGATCATATAATCGTACGAACGACAAGTGGAGGGGTGGCAACGCGACACATCATTTCAATCGGGGATTTTAACAGGAGCGAAATTGACCGCCTGTTGGATCATGCGCGGCAGATCGACAGCAAAAAGTACGACAGGAATGCACTCAATGGCAAGATCCTTGCTGCTCTCTTTTTTGAACCCAGTACCAGAACACGGATGTCCTTTGAATCAGCCATTGCACGACTGGGGGGAACATCCCTCTCTGTGGGGAGTGTGGATGCCTGCTCCATGGCAAAAGGCGAGACGCTCGCAGACACTATCCGGGTGGTGAGCGGGTACGCAGATGCGATCGTTATCAGGCATCCCAAAGAAGGGGCAGCGCGCCTTGCCGCAGAGTTTGCCACTGTGCCGGTGATCAACGCCGGTGACGGTGCCGGTCAGCACCCTTCCCAGACACTGCTTGACCTCTACACCATCCGCCAGTCAATGCCGATTGATAAGATCGATGTGGCGCTGATTGGAGATCTCCGGTATGGGCGCACTGCGCACTCGCTTGCGTCCGCACTCTCGTTATACAATGCCCGGTTGCACACTCTCTCCCCCACAGGACTCGAACTTCCCGACACGCTCGTTAACGAGCTCACCAGCAAGGGCATGGAGATCGTGAACCACGATTCCATTGAGGAGATGATAGGGACAATTGATGTGCTCTATGTTACCCGTATGCAGCGCGAACGATTCCCAGATTCGGCCTCTTACTTCAACGTTGCATCAAGTTACCGGATCACACCTGAACTACTGAGCGGGGCCAAAGAACATCTCATTGTGCTACACCCCCTCCCGCGAGTGGATGAGATCGATCCGCGTGTAGATGAGTCACCGCACGCCCGGTACTTTGAACAGTCTAAAAATGGTGTCCCTGTGCGGATGGCGATGCTCATGGATGTGATGCAATGACCCATACCGGCACTGCTGATGAGAATGAAAGGCTTCTTATCCGGAGGATCAGGAACGGCACTGTGATCGATCACATCGATGGCGGCGAAGCGCTCAATGTCGTAAAGATCCTCGGAATCACCGGAACAACGCAGGAAGCGCTCTCGATTGCCACCAATGTCCCGAGCCGGGACATGGGGCGAAAGGACATCGTCAAGCTTACCAACCGGGAACTCTCAAAAGAAGAAGTTGACCGTATTGCCCTCATCTCACCCCATGCAACGATCAATATCATCAGGAACTTTAAAGTCTGCGAGAAGAAGGGAGTCGAGATCCCAAACCTGATCCAGGGGCTCGTCCGCTGCCCCAACCCGGGCTGCATCTCGAATACCAATGAACCAATCCAGAGCAAGTTCCGGGTGCTGCCCACAGGACTTCACTGTCACTACTGTGACTGGGTGATTACAAAAGATCTGACCAGTTATATCATCTGAAATTTGTTTTTCATTTAGTTTTTTTGATGACAGGGCGATAAATACCGGTCACACGTTCAGATAATTACAAAGAGCGCCTGACGGCAATCTCATCGCATCAGGTGCCCGTGGATATCGATCTCTCCGCGAAAAATCCGGGTGCTTGAGATCCAGCGACCGTCTTCAGCAAGCACACAGCTGATCTGGTGGATATCGACTTTCTTTCTCCCGTTTTGTCTGCGAAGCTTGTTAATTTCAACAGCAACGGGAAGAGTCTCTTCTGATACAATAATCGCATCGAAATCTGCATCGAGTGCAGAACCGAAACGGTCCTGCAGGGGCTCAACAACAAACGGGGTTGAAAAATTACTGCTTTTGATATACTGTTCAAGTTCGGATTTCCGGACCTCAAACGGGCGGACTGGATGGGTCTTCCGGCTGGCAAAGCTGTCGGTGGTAAGTCCGATCACCACATGACCATGCGATCCGGCGATCTCAAATGACCGACCGAGCAGGACTTTATGCCCATCGTGAAAGGGATCGAAGGTACCCCCAACCATAACCTTCATGCTCTTTGATTCTTAATTCCTTATGTTATTATGCATATGGATGGAAAAGTCTCCGGCGTGCCGCTCTTTGCAGCGGGGAACGCAACGATCATCGGCGATGTCACGATCGGAAAACAGGTGGGGGTCTGGTTTGGCGCTGTTATCCGGGCTGACAAGGACCGGATCGTGATTGGGGACAGGTCCAACATCCAGGACAATTGTGTTGTGCATACAAGTAAAGGACATCCGGTCATACTGGGAACCGATGTGTCGGTCGGGCATGGTGCGATCCTGCACGGCTGCACTATAGGAAACCGTGTGCTTGTAGGTATGGGATCGATCGTCTTGAACGGTGCAACAGTTGGCGAGGGATCCGTCATTGGCGCAGGAGCCGTGATTACCGAGGGCAAACTGATCCCCCCGCGATCCGTAGTAGTAGGCGTTCCAGGAAAGATTGTCAAAGAGGCAGACTCCGCGCAACAGGAACTGATCCTTAAAAACGCTGCGTCATACATTGAACTTGCCGGGGAGTACGCCCACCATGAGTGATGTGGTAGTCATCGGCGCTGGTATCGCAGGTATCCAGGCAGCGCTCGATATCGCAGGTCACGGTATTCAGGTGCACCTGATCGAGCGCGAACCGAGTATTGGCGGCCATATGGCCCAGCTTGACAAAACATTCCCGACAAACGACTGCTCGATGTGCATCCTCTCCCCAAAGATGGTAGACGTATCACGCCACCCGCTCATCACCATCCATACCTGCGCAGAAGTTGAAACGATCGAAGGAGAAGTCGGGCATTTCACGGTCACGATAAAAGAGCATCCGAGATACGTAGACGCAGAACTCTGTAATGGCTGCGGTGACTGTATTGAGATCTGCCCTGTTGAAGTGTATAACCGGTTTGATGCAGGTATCGGCGTAAGGAAAGCAATTTACAAGCCCCACGCACAGGCTGTTCCGGATATCGTGGTCAAGGATGCAGAACACTGCATTGAATGCGGACTCTGCTATGATGCCTGTGGCCCCAATGCGATACTGCGCAAGGATGAAGGAAAGAAGATCACCATCAATGCGGCAAGTATCGTGATTACGACCGGCTATGCGGTCTTTGATGCCAGGATCAAAGAACAGTTCGGCCACCTCATTCTGCCGGATGTAATAACCAGCCTCGAACTGGAACGGATGATCAATGCCAGCGGCCCTACCGGGGGAAAGATCAAACGCTTAAGCAACGGGGCAGTGCCAAAGAGCATTGTGTTCATCCAGTGTGTAGGTTCACGCGATATGTCCATTGATCGACCTTACTGCTCGTGTATCTGCTGTATGCAGGCAATGAAGAACGCGATGCTCATCAAAGAGAAGCAGCCGGCAATTGAGATCACTCTCTGCTATATGGACATCCGGGCATATGGCAAAGGCTACGAGGAGTATTACGAGCGCGCAAAAGCACTGGGGATCCGGTTCCTGCGGGGTATGCCCGCAGATATCCTCGCTGACCGGAACGGTTTAATCCTTCAGCTGGAAAACACCGAAACCTCAGAAGTCCTCATCCTCCACCCGGATCTTGTGGTGCTCTCGATTGGGATTGGCCCATCGGATAATGCTGCCGGCATTGCTGTGAAGTGCGGGATCTCCCTCGAAACCACCGGTTTTTTCAAATCCGTGCATGATGCCATGGACACGGTTGCAACCCTGCGTCCCGGAATCTATGTTGCAGGCACTGCAACCGCTCCCCGCGATATACCGGATAGTGTAGCATCCGGAGGATCTGCAGCTATGCGGGCATATATCGATGCGGTAAGGGCGCGATCCGCGTGAATGAGACTGCCACCCTCTGGTGGGATGCAGAGAACATGAGCATCCACTATATCGAACAGACGCTCCTTCCCAATGAGTACTCGATTGTCGAATGCCGCAGCATCGAAAGGCTGGCAACCGCAATCCGTCGGCTGGAGATACGCGGCGCTCCCGCGCTCGGTGTTGCAGGAGCATATGGCGTAGCACTTGCCGCTGTGCTTGCAGATGGAAAAGATCTGAAATCATTTATGGCAGCAGTGCAAAGGGATGCAGACATACTTCGGTCAACCCGTCCGACTGCAATTAACCTTGCATGGGGCATTGACCGGGTGCTTGGGGCGATGGCACACACACATGACTGCAATGAAGCCTGCTTACGGGCAATTGCCAAAGCAGAGGGAATCGCCCGCGAGGATACCGCGTGCTGCCACGCGATCGGTAAACACGGAGCCGCTCTTCTGCCCGACACCTGCACGGTGCTTACCCATTGCAATGCCGGAGCCCTTGCCTGCTCATCGTGGGGCACAGCACTTGGGGTTATACGTTCAGGAGTATCGGCCGGAAAAAATGTGAAAGTGATCTCCTGCGAGACACGCCCGCTCCTGCAGGGTGCCCGGCTCACCGCATGGGAACTTGCACGTGATGGGATCGACGTGACCACGATCCCGGATTCCGCTGCTGCACACCTCATGCGCAAAGGAGCGATCGATGTCGTGGTTGTCGGGGCTGATCGCATCACCCGCGATGCGGTCTTTAACAAGATCGGCACCTACATGCATGCCATCTGTGCACATCATCACAATATCCCGTTTTATGTTGCCGCACCGCTCTCCACATTTGATCCAAAAAACGCCGGGAAGGATGTGATCATCGAGGAGCGTGGACGCGATGAGGTGACCATCATGGGCGGACGCACCTATGTACCCGAGGGAGCACATGTGAAGAACTATGCCTTCGATGCTACTCCAATGGAACTGGTGACTGCAGTCATCACGGAAACGGGTGTGCTGCGCCCTCCCATTGATATACATAAACTCTTATCGCATCATAGCACCACATAATTCTAAAAAAATGGCTCCGGTTCCTATGGATTTCGATTTCACCCCCTACAACCAACTGATGTTCCTCATCGGGGAACTCACGGTTCTTATCATAATCGGAGCGCTGGTCATCGCGTTCATTCTTGCCCTGATATCGCTCTACTCGATAAAGAGGGGGCATCTCTATTTTCCCCGGCTGATCAAGGCTGGCCTCGTCTTTTTTGAGGGGCTGATGAAAGCGTTCTTCCGGTTTCTCGGCCTTGAAGACCGGGAGATGCTCACGTTTTTGATCAAGATCCATAATACCATGAACACGACCGGGTTTTCGCGCATCCCGGTTACAGAACGGGCAATCTTTATGCCGCAGTGCCTGCGCTCATCCCGCTGTCCTGCCCATCTCACTCCGGAAGGTCTCAAATGCCGGTCCTGCGGGCAGTGTTCAGTAGGTGAAGCACGGAGTATACTTGAGAAAATGGGCTACCGCATCTTCATTGTGCCGGGCTCGTCATTTATCAAGCGCATGGTAAAAAAATACCGCCCAAAGGCGATCATCGGGGTCGGGTGCCTTTCTGAGGTCAAAGAGGGTATCGACATGGCCGACAAGATGGGGCTCATCGTGATGGGTGTTGTGACACTCAAAGAAGGATGCGTGGAAACAATTGTGAACTGGGCGGATGTCTATGAAGTGGCAATGCTTGGGGTGGATCCCGCATCAATTCCCGAGGACCTTTATATTCTTGCCAGTTAATTTCCCGCTTTTGATCTTGCCATGAACAATGATCGTGTCCTCACTGGTCACATCCCCGACGTGGACACCGGTACGCAGGATCACCTTGCCGCCCGCCTTTACAGAATGGACTGCTGCATGATCGAGGATCGTGACATCCCCCTGCGCAACAATCGGCCCTTTGATCCGGGACTGGCTGCCGATGATCGCATTCCAGCAGCTGATATCGAGTGCAACACTGGAGCGCGGACCCAGTTCAAGTGTTCCGGTGACTGTGAGCCTCCCCCAGAAATGGGTGTGGGCAGGGACGATAAAATCCCCGTCAATCTTCACGTTCCCTTCAAAATACGCTCCTTTTTGTGCAAAAAAAATATTACCTTTCTGGAAAAGTGTCGGCATTGCTCCCTCAAGGTAATTGAGGTATGATCAGGGGATAAACTTGTTGCTTTAAGAAAAACCGGTCTCCCATAAGTGGCCGGACTTTTTTTACAGGAAAATTGCCGACAGTGCAAATACCACGAGAGCGGCAAACATACCCGCCTTGATGAGCGTGGTTGATCGGGTTGCCCTGACAGAGGCAGGTGTTTTACAGGGCAGCGTCCTGATTGCTGCCACGAGAATGATGATATCGACAATGACAATACCGACGAGGTACCACATCCCCCACCAGAGATAAGGAACAACACTTGCAACAGCAGCAACAAGAGCAAATCCCAGAGCAATGCGGGTAGCCGGCCGGATACCTATACGGATCGGAAGAGTATCGGCACCTCCCGCAGCATCACCCTCCACATCCTCAGCATCTTTTAAGATTTCCCGGACCATTGTCGCAAGGAACGTGATTACGGCAAGCGGGAGCATCAGTACAAGTGCATGCCAGCCGGCAAACGCTCCCCCGAAGAGAAAGATGCTGGCCGCAAGATACGCGACTGCTGCATTGCCAACCACCGGCATGCTCTTGAGCTTTGCCGCATACAGTACCAGAATCAGTGTATTTATCAGAGTAATGGACAGGCAGAGCGGGGGGGTAAAAAGGGCTGCCAGTATACTAAAAAGAAACAGCGTAACTGCAAAACCCCATGCAGCCATGGGGCTTACGATCCCGGAAGGGATCGGGCGTTCAGGGCGGTTGATCCGATCGATGTCTGCATCGAAATAATCATTGATCACATTTCCGGCTGCGGTAATCAGGGTGACAATGACAAGCAGGAGAACGGTAGAGGGAATAATAGTTCCGGTTGCGATCAGGTAGGCTATGATCGCCGTTATTCCGGATACCAGCGCATTCGCCGGGCGGGTGATGGTGAAAAATCCTGCTGCACTCATCCGATACCAGATATCTCGTTGTCAGGGTAGTGAACACTCCCCACCCTAAAGGACGGGGCTTCTAGTCCTTCTTTCGGACAGAGATTGTGTTCCCAATCTCAGGATATTAATATTTGTAGTATTGCATAATAATAGTTTGGTATGATGACGCATTCATCCCCGCCATCAGTAGCGGGGTCTTCTGCTGTGGAGGATAAAATGCACTAAAAAACGGACATGAACGGGCGAGGGGGGATTTGAACCCCCGGCATTCAGCTTAGGAGGCTGACGCTATGTCCGGGCTAAGCCACTCGCCCTGCCCATACCAATTGTGGAGGAATATGTATAAGGTTTGCGCGCTGCAATAATTGTCTCGCAATGGAGCTAATTGAGGCAACGGAAGGAAAAACCCGGTTTTTTATTCCGGTTCAGGACAATACTACACAGTTTCCTCCCGGGTCGGCCCCGATCTTTTTCAACCGGCGGATGGAACTGAACCGCGATGCCACCGTGCTTCTGCTCTCGATTCTCAAACCCTCCGAATACCTCGACGCCATGGGGGCAACCGGCATACGCGGGATGCGGGTGTTGAATGAATGTGGCATCCCAGTTACGATCAATGACCGTGAGCCCGAAGCAATCGAACTGATCACGTACAATGCGAGCCATGCGAACCTGCCGGTGGAGATTGTGCAGCGGGATGTTAACGCCCTGCTCTCGGAACGATCGTTTGATGCCGTGGATCTCGATCCGTTCGGCACACCGGCAATGGTGGTGGATGCGGCGATCCGGGGTACGCGCAGGTTTCTCTTTGTCACCGCTACCGATACGGCTCCTCTCTGTGGAGCACACCTTAAAGCGGGAATAAGGAGGTATTTCGCGCGACCACAAAACACCGAGTACCATAGTGAAGTGGGTCTCCGGATCCTGCTCGGGTTTGTTGTCCGCGAGACGGTCAAGTACGACCGGGGTGTTGAGCCAGTGTTCTGTTATGCCCGCGAGCATTTCGTACGGCTCCACCTCCGGTTACTCCGGGGAGCTGGTGCAGCGGACAATACCTTAAAGCAGATCGGGTTCATCCTCCAGTGCCCGAAATGCCCGTATCGGGAGGAGCATCCGGGCATGGTTCCCCCCACCGTATCATGCCCGCACTGCAATGAACCACTCGGATTCATCGGCCCCCTGTGGCTTGGCAGTATCCGGAACTACGAGACGCTCCTCCAGATGCAGGAGCAGCTGAATACTCTGGAACCCGGCACGAAAAAAGATCTCAAAAAACTTCTCGAACTCTGCATCGAAGAACTCCCCACCTCATCGTTCTACGATTATCACCATATCGCAAAAATTCTGAATTGCTCTCCTCCGGACATCCATACCGTTCTCGAACGTATCCGGGCTGCGGGATATGCCGCCACCCGGACACATTTCTCCGGGTACGGGATCAAAACAGAAGCGCCGCTTGAGATCATCAAATCTGCTATTCAACCGGGTACCCGGTGAAAAACAGAATAAAACAAAGAAAACCGACAAGCAACGCGAATCTGCTCATCGTTGTTATTGCTGCTTCTTTTCTCCTGACCTGAATGAACCTGAAGGCACAACGATCTCAAACCGCACACCCTTTTCCCGTAGTGCCCGTCTCTGTTATGGTAAAACCGGGGATTGCAGGAATTTTATGTACAAGTACAGACCATACCCGGTTTTTGGCAAAAATTTATTTTTCTAAACAGATCTGGGAAAAAAGAGGTTGCGGTCTGGCCGGTTTTTTCAGGGGATCAGTGCTCTACAATGATTGTGATCAGATCGCTGTCGATCAGTTTGTGGGAGAGCCCGACCCTCTGCCCCGGGTGCTTGACTGATTTGCCCCAGACCCTTGAATAGCGGAACTTCTGGACAAATTCGCGGTGGAGCTTGGTACAGACATCCTCTATTGTGCTGCCTTTCCTGACAATGAGGGGTTCTTCAAGATCCGCTTCGCCACCATGGGGTTTGAGATAGACACGGATGAAACCGAGACTGTCATAGATCGCATCTTTTGTCTCCTCAATGTGATAACCGACATGGGCTGATATCATGAGCGGCGGGTTGCCGAACCGTTCTGCGATGTCATGTTCGATCTCCAGGAACCGTTCCTTATCCACGAGATCGACCTTATTCACCGCGATGAACGCCGGAACATACACGCGGTTGCCCTGTATCGCATCGATGAGATCATCCTGTGTTGCGTTCCCACGGATCAGGATATCTGCGTTCATCATCTTACTCTCGGCAAGGATAGACCGGACTTCTTCAATTTCGAGATCCAGGGTGCCGACCGCATTGAGCCGGATTCCTCCGTGCGAGGATTTCTTGATGGTGATGTCCGGTTTTGGCACATTGATACGGATACCCGCATCGTAGAGTTCCTTGATGAGCACATCGAAATGCCGCTCGTTGAAGACATCCACGAGAATGATGATGATATCCGCCCCACGGACCACGGCAATAACTTCCTTGCCCCGGCCTTTGCCCATCGCGGCGCCGGCAATAAGTCCGGGAATATCGAGTATCTGGATCTTTGCCCCTTTATGTTCAAGGGCACCCGGAACAACGGTGAGCGTGGTGAAGGCATACGCCGCTACCGCACTATCCGTGCCGGTCATTTTGTTCAGGAGCGTACTCTTACCCGTAGAAGGGAACCCGACAAGGACCGCGGTGGCATCACCGGACTTCTTGACATTGAAACCTTCGCCGCCCCCGCTGGCCTTCATCGCGCGGCTTACCGCTTCGTCCCTGAGACGTGCGATCTTTGCCTTTATCCGTCCGATATGCTTGGAAGTAGCCTTGTTATACGGGGTTTTGACAAGCTCATCCTCGAGCTCTTTAATCTGTTCCTCAAGGCTACTCATTCCTATATTAATCGCCGCATGTGCGAGATATAGTTGTTGTGGAAAAGAGATACCGTTTGTGACTTTCCAAGGGGTGGAAGCGATAAAGTTCTGGTAGAAACAGATTTCATAAAAAAATTAACCGTAACGAAGATTCCTTACGTTATTGCACCCATTTCACGGAATGAATGGCATGGAAGCGGTAACGAACATGATAAAGGACGTAATAAACTATAAGTAAAAATATCACCCAAATTACTGGGCAATTGCGCTGCTATAGTGTAGTCCGGCCAATCATGCGAGCCTCTCACGCTCGCGACTGGGGTTCGAATCCCCATAGCAGCATCCGGTTTTGACTGATTCTGAAATCCTGATAACTTCAGGTTGTTAAAAAAAGAGACCAAATATGACTGACAGTGCAGAATTTGACGCAATCCGACGCAGACACCACTACCGCTGCTGCATATGCCGGCAGCCGGAAAAAGTTACCGGTACCCTTTTGCCGGTAACAGGGAAGACAGCAGAAGGAGACTGTACACTTCCCATATGCCCGGATCACCATGTAAAATACATGCATGGTTTTTTTACAGGAACTGAACTGAAAAAGATCGGCATTTCTTCTGAAGAGTACCAACATTTCCTTTCCTTAAAAAAAACAGGTGAACAGGAATCAGGAAACGGATTATCTGCAGAAGAAAAAGTCACCCGGACCAGAGAAGAGACCATAAAAAAGATCCAGAAAGCACAAAAGATGAAGATGCCAAAGGTGCACTCTGATTACAAAAAAGAGATCTGATCTTTTTCTGGACTTTTAAAAACCATCTCAGCCCGTTTTGTTAAAACACGTACGTTTTTTCCAGTACTTGCAGGGCATAACCAGATAATCTCTCAAAAATATGAGATCAGGTCGCCCTGAAGCGTTTTACAACAATGTCATTTCCCTTCTTTTTAATTTCCACCTTGATCTTTCCTTCCTTATAGTCCACTTCAAAGATGCCAACCTTTTTTGATTCGACAAGACGCTCAAGTTTCTGCAAATCCGTCCTTAACATACGTTTGAAATCGTCCCCTTCGTAGATCACTTTAACCATTCTTTCTCACCCCCGTTCCTGATGTGTTCAATTGCCCGGCACACGTATCAATCTTCTGCGATTACGTGTTTTAACCGGTTTTTACCACCCGGATACCAATTGTCCTGCATTTTCGGCGTGTTTAGGAGGAAACATTAAATATCGTTTCCCAGCATATGCCTATATGAGGAGTTATGGGCAGAGAGAAGATAAGAGTCCCCGGAAAGGTATATGAGGAGTTAACCGCCCTCCAGCGTGAGATCCATTTCACCCAGGATAATCAGGATACGATCAAGAAAGCCGAAGATCGCGGATACATGAACGCAGCGAACTGGATCCGCCAGAATGAGAGCGCTTACAAGATCGGATTTGCATGGGGTTTCGAATCGGAAGGCGAAGCACCGCAGGGAACCCTTCGGGATATCCCGGTGAGGGACGCTCCGGCACCACGGCGTACAATATCCCGTCCCGCAACCATGCAGCCCCGCTCAGGAAAGAAATCATCCGGCTCGGGCAGCTCCGGCGGAATTATTGCTGGCATCAAAAACTGGCTGGGCAAATACTTCTGACCCCCCGCTTTTTTTAATGTCGTTTCCGGCACAAAGATAATGTACATACGAGCACGAATGGGAACTGTATGCCAACCTGCGAGGACTGCATCAGCTATACCCCAATCACCAAGGAACGGGGAGAGTGCCGTATCAATGGCGGGACTACACCGGATCGTGAGAGCGATCGGTGCCCTTCACGCACGTTTATTCCAAAGCCAGAGAAATGATTAAAGAGGATAAAGGAATCATGCCACGGGAACTGTCAGAAAAAGACATTGAAATTTTAAAAAAACTCGCACCGGAATGCGGGGAACTCACCTGTTCAGGGTCGGGGCATCAGTTCCATTCAATCCTGCCTCCGGTATCCAACCACTTTGCCGAAGACAGCAATGATTTTCTTGAGCGGATCAGCCGGCTCAATGATGAGGAACTGACGTACATAACGGAAATGATCCAGAAGGGAGAAGAGAATATGGGTTGTCTGCCGGTAGAGGATGTCGAGGCGTTTGTCCACCTTGTGCATGAACGGCTTTCCGACAAAGTCGCACAGAAGGTCATATCAGCGTACGAGTCCGGCTACGAGTGCGAGCATTAACCAGAAATACACCCTTGTTTTATGAAAGATATTACATCCCTCGTTGCCGATCTGCGTGCGTCCACGGTAAAAAAACGTCAGGCTGCTGCAGTGGAACTCGGAAAATCCGGAAATCTGTCTGCAATTCTGCCGCTGGCTGCTGCTCTCTCTGATCCCTATCCGGCAGTCCGTTGCGAGATTGCGCAGGCACTTGGCCGGTTGGGTGATTCCGACGCAGTGCCTGCCCTGATAACTGCACTTGATGATCCCGAACCGCACATCCGTTGCGCAGCGATCGCTGCGCTGGGAAAAATTAAGGACCGGGCTGCAATCAGCCCGCTCATCTGCTGCTTAAAGGACAAGGATATGACGGTCAGGATCGGAGCTGCCGAAGTGCTGGGAAAGTTGGGCGATCACAGAGCAATCCAACAGCTCACATCCCTGCTTGACGATCCCTTTTCTGATGTTCGCAATTCAGCTCAGGCTGCTATCCGTAAGCTCACCATAAAATAATCCTTAACCCTGGACAAAACTCTTTTCCCACCCGTTCACACTGATTCCACTAATCCACCGGCATAGTATGAGGGTATTTATTCACACCCGCACAAATCACTGGTTCATAGGGATAATTCAATGAATGGGATCATTGAGGCACAGGGCTTAAGGAAAAATTTTGGCATGCTTGTCGCTGTCGATGGCATCTCATTCTCCGTGAGAAAAGGTGAAATCTTCGGATTTTTAGGCCCTAATGGAGCAGGCAAGACCACGACCATGAAGATGATCGCCTGTGTCTCGCCCCGGACATCCGGCGTACTTTCGGTGTTTGGCATGGACCCTGACGAGAACCCGGCAGAGATCAAACAACACCTCGGCGTGGTCCCGCAGGAGACCAATCTTGACCCTGACTTCACCTGCTTTGGAAACCTCTTTACCTATTCAGGCTATTTCGATATCCCGACACATTCTGCACAGAAAAAATCAGACGAACTGCTCGAATTTGTCCAGCTGCAGGAGAAACGCAATGTTAAAGTTGAAAAACTCTCAGGAGGGATGAAGCGGAGGCTGATACTCGCCCGGGCGCTTGTCAATAACCCCGATCTGCTTATTCTCGACGAACCAACCATTGGTCTCGACCCGCAGGCCCGGCACCTGATCTGGGAGAAACTCAAAACCCTTCAGGCGCAGGGTAATACGATTGTGCTCACTACGCACTATCTTGACGAAGCTGCCCGCCTCTGCGATCGGCTCGTGATCATGGACAAGGGAAAAATTCTTGTAAAAGGGGCCCCGGCTGACCTTGTTAAAAAGTACGTAGGAGAGGAGATCGTGGAAGTGGAGAAGAGTGCAGAAGTGCTTTTTTGCCTTGCAGCACACAACATCCCGCACGAAGTGACAGGTGATACCGTGCAGATTGCCACCGGCTCGTCCCGGGAGATCGCAAAGATCCTGCTCGACTCCTGCCAGCCAAAAAAGATGCTCACCCGCCTGGCAACGCTTGAAGACGTGTTCCTGAAACTGACAGGAAGGACACTGCGGGACTGAACATGTCGCATCTCTTTTCACTTCCCCCGGTTTCAAGGCGTACGTGGAAGGTCTGGCACCGAAACCTCGTGGTCTTTGTCAGGACCTGGCACGTGAACTTTTTCCCGCCGCTCGTAGAGGCACTCCTCTACCTGTTTGCCATCGGCATGGGTATCGGGTCCTACGTCAAAGAGATCGATGGCATCCCGTACATTAACTTCATCGCTCCTGCCATCCTCGCCATCGCCGTCATGAACTCCGCGTTCTTTGAATGCACCTATGGTTCATACGTCCGCATGTATTACCAGAAGAGCTTTGACGCGATGATCGCAACACCGCTCTCTATCGAAGACGTGATAGCCGGAGAGATCCTCTGGGGGGCCACCCGAAGCGTGATCTATGTGATCATCATGCTCCCTGTGCTCGCCGCTTTCGGGGTGATCTCTTTTCCCTCTGCATTGCTCGCAGTCCCGCTCGCGTTCCTGGGAGGGCTGATGTTTGCCGGCATTGCGATGTGTTTTACCGCGATTACACCCGGCATCGACACGCTGAACTATCCCTCGTTCCTGTTCATCACACCGATGGCACTCTTCTCGGGAACGTTTTTCCCGCTCACCCTGCTCCCGGTCGGTCTCCAGTACTTCGCACTGGCCATCCTGCCACTCACTCACCTTGTTGCCATCATGCGGATGTTCACGCTCCCTGCGTTTTCGTTGACGATCCTGCTACATCTCGCGTGGATCATGGCAGCAACTGCGATCTTCTGTATTGTGGCGATTAACCTGATGAGAAAAAGACTGATCGTGTGACGGTTAATTCCACACGATCCTCATCACATACAGGTATTCATCCTCAATTTTCTGTTTCATCACTATGTCGGATTTGAATCCCTGCCCGGAAAAAAGATCGTGCACTTCAGTAAGCCCAGTGAGCGATGATATCAGCAGCAGGATCCTTCCACCCGGTGCAAGCACTCGTCCCACTTCAGCAGCGAACCGCTCGATCACCACCCGCCCCGTATCACCGCCATCCAGAGCGTATTCAAGCCAGTCATCGATCCGCTCTTCTGGTTGTGTGGGAAGATAGGGAGGATTGAAGAGGATCAGGTCGAATGTGCCCCTGATACCGGCAAAGAGATCGCTATGCACTACGGTGACACCAGAACACCCTGCGCACAAAACTGCATGGGGATTGATGTCCGTTGCCACAACATCGGATACCTTTGCCAGCTCGCGGGAGATGAGTCCGGAACCGGTCCCGATCTCCAGTACCCGATCACCCGGCTTTAACTCTTTTTTTGCAGCATCGAGCAGGAGGTATGTATCGGCTTCGGGCTGGTACACCTGCGCTGGATCGTGTGGCATGCAATAACGCTCGTACTATGGTATGTGCTCCGTGTCTAAATCATAAGATCCCAAAACGGGCACTCTACAGTTACCTATGAAATATGTAAATTACCGGAAACAGGGACCGGGCCATGTTGTCATACCCTGATATACGCGGGTGTGAGCCATAGCAAGTGAATTGAGGTCTCCCCACCCTAAAGGATGGGGCTTCCAGTATGTTGTTGGCATTCATATTTCCTTCTTTTTCAGTTGCGCGTTTTCTTTTCTTACAATCTTGTCTTTTGGGGTCTCTTCCAATGTCACTTGATTAT
>JAUSBW010000257.1 GCA_030651815.1 Methanoregula sp. | reverse complement strand
GAGATCGCACAAACCACTACAATGAGTGAACGATTGGTCAATGAGTATATTGCGTTAATCGAAGAGGAAAAAAATTTAACGGAGGAAGTTAATGACTTTAGCTGAACAGATTTCCGACCGATCTGACATTTGTCGTCATTTGCAATCAATAATAATCACCAGCGAGAGGTACAGGACAGAATGAAGAACAGGATC
This sequence comes from Methanoregula sp., assembly GCA_030651815.1. Lineage (GTDB taxonomy): Archaea > Halobacteriota > Methanomicrobia > Methanomicrobiales > Methanospirillaceae > Methanoregula. The sequence continues at coordinate 3,871 of JAUSBW010000257.1, read as the reverse complement.
AAGGTCTACCGGGCACTACACGATCTCACCCAGGAAGCCATGGCTGACAAACTGGCGGTTACCCGGCAGACCATCCTTGCCGTAGAGAAAGGAAAATATGATCCCTCCCTTGACCTTGCATTCCGGATCTCGGAATTATTCAGCGTACCTGTTGAGAAAATATTTCTCCGCGGTTATGAGGGAGAGGATAAACCGCAGTTTGAGGATTGACAGCAGGTATTCCGGTAATATCCTGCCGTTTTATTTTTAAGTGCCGATCAATTTAGATTTTTTTAGTATGTTTTCCCACTCTGATAACCACCCTTCCTGGATGCGGTATTATGGTGTAAAAAAGGAACTTCATTATAAAATGTGGTGCAAATAATACCCAAATCCCGCAGATGTGATGCGGATTGTTTAATGTGTACACCACAACCGTACAAAGTAGTACACGTTCTATCGGATGTGTACACCACATTGGTTGCTGTGGATTCCTTTCTCATAACCGGGCTGGTCTCGATCCTTACGCAGCCGCGTGGCGAGAAGACTGATTATCACATGCTCCGCACCCAGTGAAATGATCTTTTTAAGACTGTGCCGGGACCGGAATTTTTGCTCCAGTGCGACTCTGCCTGCTATGCGGATGAGTATATGACCCTGTTTACCATGCACTACGGGCGGGGCGAATAAACCAGATCGAACACCCAGCGGCTCACACCCGGTGCCACGTTGCCACAGGAGTTGTAATACGTGAGATCGAACCCTTTCTGTGCATATTCTTCTATGAGAGCGGGAATCTCGTTTCGGGTTTTGAATGTGTAGAAATGAATCATTCCCCCCCGTACTGCGAGTGGCGAGAGGATGTCAAGAATCCCGTCCATGCCATAGGGTGCCGGGATGATCACCCGATCGAACTGCCGGTGCGGGAGCAGCCCGGTATCAAAAGCATCTCCGTGGATGGTAATGATATTTTTTCTCACCTTATTGAGACTGACATTTTCCTCAAGCCAGAAGTATGCGTCAGGATTCTGCTCAACTGCCACTACCTGTGCCCCTTTGGCTGCTGCAGGAATAGCAAACGGACCAACACCGCAGAACGGTACAAGGACTCTTTCGCCGCACTCTGTCTGGTCTATAACCCGCATCCGCTCACAAGAAAGACGGGTATTGAAAAAGACCCTGCTCACATCGAGGCGGTACGCAAAACCGAATTCGTGATGCAGCGTAACGGTAGTATCGCCAGCGAGAATTTCATATTTTGCAGTTCTCTCCTCCCCGGAAACTTTGGCCACTTTATTGAGCACGGTATAGATGTTCCTGCGACGGGAGATGATCTCCTGTGCTATGTGCTGTTTATAGTCCGAGAGTTCCTGCGGGATTGAAATGACGGCGATATCCCCAATCACATCGAAATGATCAGAGATAGAGCAAAGCGCCTGATCCGGAATGATCCCCCGCAACTGTGCTTTGAGCCCCATGATTGCCGGAATGTAGGTATGCAGTACCAATAAACACGATCGTTTTTGGATTTTAGTTTTATGACCCATACCTTAATATGCCATTACTTCCTCTTCCTCTCTAATGACACGGGTTCGTGGGGTTGAAAGAATCCTTTCAGCATATGCAACAGTGGAAGGAGCTGGTGTCCATCTGCACCGGGCATTCGGGTATTACGAAGTTCCGCAGTTTGACCCGTTCCTCATGCTGGATGATTTCCGCTCACCCCGCTCAGAAGACTATCTTGCAGGTTTTCCCTCACACCCGCACCGGGGTATAGAAACGGTCACGTATATGCTCAACGGTAGTGTTGAACACGCTGACAGCAGGGGAAATTCCGGCAGTGTCAACGCCGGGGATGTCCAGTGGATGACCGCAGGATCGGGTATCATACATTCAGAGATGCCAAAGCCGGTGAATGGCCGGATGGGCGGGTTCCAGCTCTGGGTGAACCTGCCGCGGGCAAACAAGATGACAAAACCCCGTTACCAGGAAATCGGGAACGCTGATATCCCCACGGTATCCCCACGCCCGGATGTCAACATTAAAGTGATCTGCGGAACGGTCAACGGGGTAAAAGGGCCGGTGAAAGATATTGTGGCAGACCCCCAGTATCTTGATGTAACCCTTGGCCCGGACACCACCTTTTCCCATCCGGTAAAGGAGGGTTACACAGCCTTTGCCTATGTGATCAGCGGTGAAGGCACTTTTGATGCCGAAGAAGGATACCGGATCAGCAACCGTGACCTGATCCTGTTCAGTGACGGGAGCTCGTGCCGGGCACGATCGTTTGGCAAAGGTTTCCGTTTCCTCTTTATCGCAGGAAAACCCATCCGCGAGCCGGTTGCGTGGCGCGGACCGATTGTGATGAATACGAGTGAGGAGATTCTGCAGGCATTTAAGGAATATGATGCAGGGACTTTTATCAAAAAGAAAGCGTGATATCCGTAATAACAAGGCGCTGCACAGTGTGTCCTTTTTCCCTCCTGCTTAAAGACGAACCTGTCACGTTTCTCTTAAAAGATGCACAGTTTCGCCAGATCACGGACGTGCACGAGTACCGGTTTAATGATATCTGCCCGGAGGATGTGGTGGTGGATATCGGTGCCAATGTAGGGGCATTTTGCATCCGCGCAGCACGCATATCCAGTAATGTGACTGCCGTTGAGCCGGTGACTGTTGCCCTGCTCAGGAATAATATCCAGGCAAACGGCGTTTCTGTTCATGTGATCGAAGGAGCTCTGGGCGACGGAAAACCTGCCGGGATCTGTTGGGATGAATGCCGGGTATTCACCCCCACGTACACACTGCGCAGGATCCTCGAACTGGCTGGTGGCTGCGATTTTTTAAAATGTGATTGCGAGGGAGCTGAGTGGCTGATCAATCCCCCGGAGCTTGCAGGCGTCAGGAGAATTGAGATGGAACTGCATCAGCCGCCGATCGGAGGACGCCCTAATCCGGCTCTTCTGGATTACATCGGGGAGCACTATAATTTTGAGATCGACAGGAAACCGGTGCATGCTGCGCTTGGTTTGATGGGCGTGCTGCACGCGATACGCAGATAAAACAAAGGCACGAATCCCCTTGTTTTTTTATCGGCAAAATCCAGGAACCCCTGTCACCGACATCCTTAAAGGAATTATCATGTGGCTGAAAGCGACTGCTTTGGAGCCGGGGTTCCAGCTCGTTTCGATCACATCCCGGATGTCTGGTAATACAGAGTTCTGCAGTATACTGGGAATTCCGACGGGTGAATGGGAACTGATGGGGTGCGCTGTCGGGTACCCGGCTGATGAACTCTCTCCCTCCATCCGTCCGCCCGTGGAAGATGTAACCCGGTGGTTGGAATAGGCAATTGTTCTTTTTAAGTAACCATTCAGCCATACACCCGAATAGATACGAATTTTGTAATTATCTAACCGGACACTAAAGCTACTTCTGGAATGAACGGTTTCCCTTCAAACGCATTTTTAATCGATGCGAGAACTGGTCGATCATTCTTTCGTACTGTTGAAATATATCCTCTGATGCGGCAGAACCAATCAGCCCCCTCTTCACTTCGGAACGTACCGGAAATCTTCTGTTGAACTTTCATCATACGGATATCCCGTTCGACCAGATTATTATCGAATGGTATGGAGAAATCATACATAAACGCCAATATTTCCGAGGGATAACTCTCGAAACGGTTAAGGAGATTCTTCGCCTTCGACTGCTTCTTCCGACCTCGTTTACCAACCGGTCGCACGTATTCCGTCACTGGATTCTCCTGTTTTCCCAATTCAATGATCCGGGCATATCGTGCTTCAAAGTCCGCGATCTGCTTAAGGCTCAGCAAACATAAACGCAGCTTAGCAGAGTCAACCTCTTTCTTGATTTCAAGAGTGAGTTCCTT
>JAUSBW010000250.1 GCA_030651815.1 Methanoregula sp. | reverse complement strand
TTGGAAAGGGGAAAAACAAGACCTGAAATCGATAACTCCAAAACGAATGTTGCGATCTGATTTCAAGATCGACCTGGATGCCATACCGTTGGTTGCTGGCAAGATCCATTTTATCAGAATCGTTGGAAGTAAGGAGGATATCGTTGTATTCAATGAGCATTTTCGTATCGGTGAAGCGTATATCGGAGATTTTGTTTGGGCGACCATTGATACCAGGGAACAATCGCTCAGCATATCTTACAACGATGAGGAGATGGTTGTTCGTAAGATAAAAAAATCGTGTATGAGATTGATGAACCTGTGTAAGATTTGGATGATCAGATTTTTTATCGTGAATGATTTAAAAAAATCACGATTTGCTGAGCCTAAAATTGCCATTTGAGGGTCACGATACGCTGAGCCGGAATCATCCAAATGAAAAGGTAACCCATCAGCTGAGCCTTTCCAGATCTGAACTTTCATGAGGAAAACGATGAAAACAAATTCAATCATCAAGTATTCTGGAGAGTGTCGGACCGATCGCAGTCCGCACCATTCTTCATATCACAAATCAATTTCTTTGCACGACTGCGGGTCATCCAGACCTCGAGGATCTTTTTAGATCTTCGTTGACTCATGACTCGTGGATAAATAGCTCCTCAATGCCGTTGGTTTAAGAATTGGGGATCATATCAATCGTTTTTTGGCCTTGTTGCTTTATTGGTAAGTAAACGTCTTCTCTCTTTTGTGGCGAAGTCAAATGATAATTCCCTGCCAATTGAGAATTCCTGTGAACGGTTCTCCATGAACATGGAAGATCAAACGGGTGCTTGATTAAGTCGGGCAACCCATGCAGGATATTTCTTTTTGAGCGGGATAATTCATTGTTCGACCGAGAAAGATGTGGCTTTGAAGGGATCGTTTCAGCCCGGGCTTCTTTGGTCGTAATCCGTCTTATTTACCCGGGACTTGAGTGTTCACAATTTCAGGGGAAAATTAAAACCATAACACACGGTAATCGCAGATAAAAAAATCCAAATTTCTGAAAATTGTGGAAACCTCATTTTATGAGTATTATCTAAAAAAGAATTCATTTTGAGCATTTTAACGAGTCAGGAATGATACCATTCATTTTCAAATAAACCATATGATGCTATATGTAAGATGGCTTTTTTTATGACATTTTTTTAATATCCCTAGACATGTTTCGCCCAGACAGGTCCATAATAGAAAAAACCAAACAGCACCCCCAGATAACAACAAGTGTAAAAAAGGTTCATCCGAAATTCCATGAAAGATTCTTTTTTACACAAAACAATGTCCTGGCAATTATCCGGGAAAATTTCAATCCAGGGTATCCATGATTATACCTCATATGGATGGATATCTGCAGAAGTTATAATTTGAAGTGTTTACAGAAATTGCCATTGTGCACACCATGATTTGTTACCAACCGGGCGGGCGTCAATACAGATTGATGAGTGGAAAAACCATCGCAACTGACACAAACGTCTCAAGGCCTTTCACTCCCTTCATAGAACAAAATAGTATGCCTGCACAACTACACCATCAGATATCAAAAAGAATTGGTGGATCATTTTTAGTTGAGCCATAAGGTTACAGGATAAATATTCTTAAACCCCGTTCAACTATTCTCGCCATTTAAAAAAAAAGTTCCCCGATGAACATAATTAGCGTGCAGATTAGTTGCACCAACTAAGAGACGGTATAGCCCACCAAAAAAAACACAAAAAACTGCTGCATTTTTCCGATAAAAAAGTGAAAAGAAAAAAAGCCAATTCAGGATTCTTTTTTGAATCTATTCGATTTTGTACTCTTAATTCACTGATCAGATCATCCTCCTCTGACGTAGTTGCTACAAATTATAAACCATATAATGCTATATGTAAAGAGGCCAAATAATCAACCATCTCTTGGAGAATGTCCCCTAAAGGATAAACCAATTATTAACAGGTGTACGATAATGGACAGCGCAAACATCCAGCAGGAGATCAACAAATATAAAAAATTCAAGAAAGTTAATGGGGCAACCTATCACAGGGTGAACCAGTTTTTACGTAAGAGGACATACATTACCGCCCGTGAATGGGCACTTGCACGTTTGTGCACAGATTTCCGAACATCCGGCGGAGCGGAAATGACCTTTATTGGAAACCATCTGCCGGAACTCGTCCCTTTTATGGAAGATACCTATACCCCACAGGCAGTGAACCAGGCACGGAATTCCTTTAAAAAAAAGGTGCGTAAATCAAGCGCCACATTTTTTTATGGGGCTATGTGCGGGTTCTTTACTACTGACGAGCTGGACGATCTGCTCTTTGAAGCCAGCGAAGTTGCCCGGTTTTTGCTTGAAGTTGAAGGGACAACACTTGATATTGACGAAGAGATCGATATAGAAGATCGGATCACCAAAGTCATGCGGAGTGTTGGAGAAGCCGCAAAAACAATACTCCGCACGAGAGGAGAGGAGACCGAAGCAGGAAACATAACTCATGACGGGAGGCATGATACGCCAAAAAAAGTGCCGGACACTACGGAAACTGATATATCGACCCCAAAAAAAACAAAGAGAATAAAGAAAACCACCGGCATAGTTTCTTTACAGAGCCCCCCCATTAGATCTGCACTTCCGGAAACTGTGAACGTTTTCACGGGGGTTACAGAAACATCAGCCATATACATCCCGTCAGGTGCTTCACCAGCCATTAATCAGGAGCTGGAGACCATTTCCCATCTACCTGAAACCCTCAGTGCTTTAACGTATAAGAATGACAAAAATGTACGAGATGTCAAGCCCGTTAAGGAAGAACCCGAAATTGCAGGAGACATGACCCCATGAAGATAATTCAGGTTGTTGGTCGATCAAATTCCGGTAAAACCACATTTATCAAACAGCTTATCCCAAAACTCAAAACACAGGGGCGTGTTGCGGTTATCAAACACCTCGGGGACCATGAATATGAACTTGAAGTGGGAAAAGACACTACCGGTTTTTTTGATGCGGGTGCTGATATTTCAGTAGGAATCGACGCACATAAATCCGTAGCTGCGATACGTAACAACTCTTTAGAAAGTGCATTACAGCTCCTCTTTGACCAGGGTATGAATTTTACCGTTATCGAAGGATTCAAACAAAGAGCATTTCCCAAAATAGTTATTGGTGATCTCGAGACTGACCAATGCGTTCTTACTAATCCTTCTCCTGATGAAGTCCTTGAATCACTCAATGCCTTTGAAGATTTTTGTCCTTAAAGCGTAGCAGGAGTAAGAAGAAATGGAAGTAAAAAAGATCCAGAAACGGTTGTTCGGTACCAATGGTGTAAGAGGGATTGTTGGAAGAGATCTGACACCTGAACTTGTCCTATCCATTGGAGAAGCTTTCGGAACAATGAGAAAAGGACGGATCGCTGTTGGCAGAGATACAAGAACCAGCGGTGAAACTCTTATTAACGCAGTTAAGTCAGGTCTCCTTGCTGTGGGATGCGATGTAACTGACTGCGGCATCCTCCCGACACCAGCACTCCAGTATCTGGTAAAGGAACAATTTGATGGCGGGGCGATGATCACCGCATCTCATAATCCTCCGGAGTATAACGGTGTTAAAATCATCGAATCTGATGGTACAGAGATGGGTGATGAAGAAACCCTCAAACTCGAACAACGAATATTCGATCATTCCTATTCCACAAAATCCTGGGAACAGGTAGGACAGGAAACCATCGCTCCCCACCTTATCAAAGACTATATCACTGCAATTGCTAATTTTTTTCCAGATAAACCAGGAACGGGAATTACAGTTGTTGTGGATCCGGGTTCGGGCCCGGCCTGCTCAACAACACCGCAGATTCTTACACGTCTGGGTTGCAGGGTGCTGACGATCAATGGTATTATGGACGGCACATTTCCCGGAAGACTTCCTGAACCCTCTCCGGATGGACTAAAAGGTCTTGCAGCCCTCGTTGTGAGCAGCGGTGCTGCATTCGGTGTTGCTCACGATGGTGATGCAGATCGCGCAGTGTTTATTGATGAAAATGGACGATTTGTTGAGGAAAACCAGGAATTTGCACTTGTCGCAGACCATATGTGTCGCCAGAAAAAGGGCGTTATTGTTACCCCGGTCAGTACATCACAGATGGTTGAAATCGTTGCCAAAAAGAACAACTGTACTGTAACCTACACACCAGTCGGGAGCATCTATGTCGCCCGCACGATGCGGTTGCTCATTGAAAAGGGGGCCCATGTAATTTTTGGGGGTGAGGGAAATGGTGGACTAATCTTTCCCGACCATCAGTTCTGCCGTGACGGGGGTATGACCGCCGCAATGATGGTAGCAATTCTTGCTTCACGCGGACAGAAATTATCAGTATTATCAGCACAATTACCCAAGCGACATATGATTAAAGATAAGATCTCTGCAGCCGGGGGTGCGGCAATACTGGAAGCACTCAAATCTGCGTATCCTAGTGAGATCATAGATGAGACCGACGGAGTGAAAATTTTTCAGGGTAATTCGTGGGCACTGGTACGGGCATCAGGAACGGAACCCCTGATCAGGATCATCATTGATGCAGAAGATGAGGAGCAGGGTCGGGCACTTCGGGACGGACTTATGGAAACAATCCAGAAAGTTACATAAAAAACAGTCCTGATCAAACAATCTGACACGGTATTTGGCATGAAAATCTCGTAAATTGAGGAGGAAATCACCAATGGATGCCAAAATTAAATTTTTTTATACCATCTGAAATTTCCTGTTAAGCCCGGAAAACATAGGCGATTTTCATAGGGTTCTGCCTGATGCGCACATCATGGTGTTTTTTTAGGTGCAGTGTAAAATCATCAAAAAAACGGTTTTTGCGGACAAATTCGGGGATTAATTGAAATTATTGTGGTTTATTAAAAATGAATGTCCAATTATTGAGTTATCAGGTAAAAAACCGATAAATTTGTTCTAGTATCCAAAAAAAATATAAAATTATGCGTAAATAAAATAGTAAAGTTTATTAATTAAATTGGTTAAATTGAGATAAATAACCTGAATTTATGTAACCGGAAAATAAATAATGGTTAAACCCACTGAAATAATAGATAAGATTCAGCAGGCGCTATCACCAGAGGATTGGAAGGTAGTCAAGGATAGTATTGAGGAACTGCACCTGACTCTGGGACGATATGCCAGAAAAACAATTGTCTCCGATCTTAACCATCTCCTTGTTGATAAAGCCATAAAAACAAACAACCCTGCCCTATTATACGCTCTTACCAATATTCCGAGCAATGAAATCGAGGATTTATTCTCCGGCATTCTCTGCCAGTTCATTAAAACAAAAGATGATGCCTGGCTAAAATCACTTCTTTTCCTGTCCGATATATTAGGTAAAAAAAGTTATCAGTCACGCGTGTTTGCATCGATGGCACGGGATCTCATTGAAGCAGGCGTTTCTAATTCAGAACCATCATTTATCGAACATGGTATGTTTATGCTTGATCGGATCAGCTTCCGGAAATACCGGTCTGATATCATGATCGATATCATACCCCTTTTGATAGTCTGGGCGATCACAACCCGTGATGAAAAACGTCTCCGTACTTCAATCAGTCTCATAGAGGACATCGGCGATATCTCAAAACGTGCAGTCCTTCATTCCGAACTTGCAAAAGCAATCGCGACCATAGCAGTTCTGGAAATGAATCACCCATTATTCCTTGAGAGCATCCGAATTGCGACCGATATCCACCAGAAGATCCGCAGGCAGAATTGTGTAAATTCAATTATCGAAAAAGGGGTAAAATCTGCGTTTTCCAGAGATCTGTCCGATATTGCAGAATTTATCTGTAACTTTAACGATATTAATTCTGAAAAGCAACTCGATATTATCAGCGCCCTGATCGATCAGATCCTCGAGCGCGAAAAGGATAAAAAGCAGATCGCCAAAATCCTTCAGTCTCTCTGTGAGACCCTGCCATTTGTCACAGGAACCCTTGTCATTGATCTTCTCAGGAAAGCTGATAAATCAGGGGACACCTGGTATTTTGAATCTGCAATGAAACTTCAACAGCTTATTTCAAATCCTGATAAATATCCAATACGGGAGATAATTAAAGCCGGAATTTCTGTTGCCCGTCACTCAAATAAGATAAACGTGCTTTCTGACCTGATACCCATTATTGAAAAAAACTGCAATACTGTGTATTTATCCAGGGTTTATCTTCAATTTTCACAGATTATGCTTGATTCTGGAAATTTTGAATCTGCTCTCAATATATTTGGGAAAGTCAATCATGAATCGGAAAATATTTCACCCTATACAGATTGCTTAACCAAACTTCTGACCACTGGAGTAAAAAAGAATTCGATTGCAATAATTAACAGGTCGGTTCTCCACAAGTTACCAGCAGATATTTCTCATAATGCAATATACCGGGCAATCATTGAAGTTTCCAGGGATTCTATATTCGATGAGATATTCACCCATATTCATTCCTTGAAAGATCTTATCCTGTTACATCCGCGACGGGATTTGCTCTTTCTTGAATGCATCACCATTCTTGTGGACGGTGGGTTTTTAGATTCCCATGAACCGGGCATCCTGATTAAACTCGCGGATTCGATCGAAGAATTACCCCTAAAAGAACGAGCTATTTCAAACATTGTTATAAAAATTGCCCAAATGGGTGCGCAGACAAATAACCGTGATTTCCTCCAGAGGGCTGTTGGACTTACCTGTCAGATAGATGGGCAGAATACCCGATCAGCCACATTGGGCAGGATTATTGATGAAGCGGCGATCCTGGCAGCTCAGCAGGGAGATCTTGATTTCCTTTTAAGGATGACAGAATGGAGCAATTCCCTTCTTGAAAAAGATCTGGCAGCCTTTGCAATGGCAAACATCGTTGATGGTATAATAAAATACGCAATTGATAACCGATCACCTGATGCTCTCGAAAAGGCATACCGGATCGCACAGGAAATCGACGAGCCGGAATTAAAAACCCGATTATTCGAACGCATTACGGAGTGTTTTATTAAAATTGGATGTATTCTGTTAAAAGAACCTATAGTTCAACCTCACATTCAGGATTTTTCAGATGCTGTACATCCATTCGAGCGCGCTCTGGAGATAATTAAAAAAAGCGTAAAAACGCCACAGATCTCGCTTAAGATTGCCGGATTAATTGATCTCATCATATCCTATTCTAAAACGAGTGATAATCCGGATTTTATCATCCCTCTTGCTATGTACTCTGTGGAGATCGGCAATGCATTAGAACGGGATGCGATGATGTCCCGGATTATTTCAAACCTCAACGATGAAACCCCAATTCCGGGTTCAACTGATCCCTATGAAATCATGGCATACCTCCTTCAGAGGACTGAACAGGCACGATCAAATCCGGTTATTATCAATCTGACATCCCGCGTGCTCCATTTGATACAAGATCCTTACAACCGTCTCAATGGATTGTCAAATCTTGCCGATTCTGTATATAAATCAGGAGATCCGTACCGTTCATCTGAAATTCTCAAAGAAGTTTTTGATTCATTGAAAAATCTTCCCACCCCATATCAGAAAGTGATGGTTTTAGCTGATCTGACCACACTGTTTTGTCATATCGATCAGAAAATGGCAAAAGAATGCCTTGATGATGGAATTCAAATTCTGGATACCGTAGAATTCCCTGATAGCGCGATAGCCCGACGGCAGATAGTTTTTGCCATCGTCAGCCTGAATGCAGCCACCCCGGACAATTCATTAGTCGCCATTGCACTCAATATTGTATCTAAGATCAAAGTACCGGTCGATTACATCAATTCACTCATTGCAATTTCCCGAATGGCAAGCCATGATAACGAGGGCTGTGCTGAATTGCTCACTCTGATGGTGGAAGCTGCAGAAAAAATACCCTCCCCCTATGAACGGGCATCAATACTTCTGGATATTGTCCCACTCGCCCTGCAATGTAATAAAGATGAAGAGTTCATGCATTTACTAAAAAATGCTGATATATTGACGAAAAGTATCAATATCCAGTATATCGCAGATATAATCCGCGACAATGTTGCCCAGGTATATTCGATGCTGTACGCAACGCGTAATAATAAGAAATACCTCAGCTGCGCGATTGACACAACAAAGACTATTGACGATGATGGGTTGAGACTTCGCCGGCTCATGCAGCTGGGGCAAAAAGAGTCCTATGATATCCCCCCTCATTATATTAAGATCAGGGCGATGTCGAAAAAAATCATTGATGACGGGGCTCATCCAAATCAGATCGCTTCGCTTGAACGTATTATCCGAACGGTAGCCGATCGCGGAAAAGAAGCGATCTTTTTCTGTAACCTTTCAATTCTTTTCAGAAAAGAAGGCAATGAAAAACTCTCAAAACGCATGATGCAAAGTGCAATAAAAGAGGCGAGGATAATCCGGCCGCTTTCCAAAAGGGCTTTTGTAATGTGCGATATTGCAATGAAGAGCCATGCTGCGGGTTGTGAGAGCGCATCCCAGGAAGTGCTTGATTGTGCCATTGACGCAGCGACAAATATACGCCAGTCAACTCTACGGGATGAAGTGTTCGATGAACTCGGACTTGCGATTAAAATAATGCAGGAGATCTGATGGAAAAGACAATCGAGATATTCATCTCGGGAAGGGTCCAGAAAGTTGGATTCAGGGCATGCGTACGAAGAATCGCCACCAATTTGAAAGTAAACGGAACGGTCATGAACCTGCCTGACGGAAAGGTCCAGATTTATGCAACCGGTGAACTGATGATTCTTGAAAAATTTGTATCAATGGTGTATGGTTGTCCCCGTGCAGTAATCCGCGATCTCCGGCAGTCGGAAATCCAGTTAAAACTCTTTGACGATTTTTCAATTATCAAAGGAGAAGGGCGTATCAGTACAAAGCTTTAAATTCACCGTTATTTCTTATTGCATTTGAGAGACTGAATACCTGTTCATCAATTTTATTATTCTTTATTGTATCATGAAATGTTTTAATGAGAATTCTGGCTAATTCATCCGATAGCATGCACCGGTCATGGGTGAGTTCAAAATCTGCTGGTGTGAGGGACTCACGTGCGATCGTAAAAACTGCATCGTCAATCATTTCAGATTTCATCGACTCGGCAATATCATTCACCAGGCTTCCATTACCTTCATGCAACAGACTAATGTCGGGATCCAACCTCGCCCCAATCAGTGAAACACAGCAATTGCCATACAGCATTGCATAACCAAATGAGAGCATGGCATTGATGGGATCTGTCTGAGGGCGCAATGTCCTTCTACGAAATCCAAGTTCGGGCCTGGTGTTACGCGACATAATCTCATAATACATATCAGAAGTCATGCGGTGAAGGCGGCGGATCTCATCTAGTTTGATCAGGAATGCCATTTCATCTAAGGATTTATAAAGGAAATCCAACTCACCTTCATAAAAGAGCGATACATTCTGCTTCTCCTGCAGGCGGCTGATGGCGACGAGTCGGGATTTCAATGCCCCTTGAGCAATCGCAGTTGCATAGCGATGTCGTGATCCGGTTTGCAGTGCATGATAAACCTCCTTATCGTTATGGTAGCCAAATGGGCTGATAATCCCAATTGGATTGCCATCTGGTTCGAAAAATGAGATTACCGCACCTTTTTTTATGAGTTGCGTAATAGTTGCCGAGCTTATCGTGTGCCCACCAACAATAAGGAGGTTTTTTACAGATTCCAGAGGGTATTCTTCAATACCGTTTTTTCCCCGGATAATTAACTTTGTCTGTGTCGATTTGATATGGGAGCCAAACCCGCTCACCGACAACCAAGGATAATTCGTCTCCATAAACCCCGTATGAAACAGTACAATTCAGATAATTACTACCACATTTCCACAGATTAAATCATCGTTATACCTTTTCTAAAAGTTTGACGAAAATTTTTCAGAACGAGTTGTCCCATGCATTACAGCAATTCTAAAAAATTTCGGTGGATATAAACCGTAGCCACGACATATATAAATTTGTCATACTATAGCATAACAGAGGTCGCAGATGTTCTGGGATAAGAAGATTGAAACCCTGAAAACTGATGATTTGCAGGCACTTCAGCTCAAACGTTTAAAAAAAACGATAGCCCAGGCACAAAAAGTTGGTTTTTTTAAAAAACGTCTCTCTGATGCAGGAATAACTGCATCTTCGATAAAAACACTGGATGACATCCGGAAAATACCATTTACCAAAAAGCAGGATCTTCGGGAGGGATACCCTTTCGGGTTCTTTGCAGTTCCTTTAAAGGAGATAGTCCGCATCCATACAACATCGGGAACAACAGGAAAACCCACGGTCGTGGGGTATACCAAAAAAGACCTTGACGTCTGGGCAGACCTGATTGCACGCAATATGACCATGATTGGTGTTGGAAAGGAGGATATCTTCCAGAACATGGTCAATTATGGCATGTTTACCGGGGGGCTTGGTTTCCACTATGGTGCAGAAAAAATCGGGATGACAGTCATCCCCGGCTCCACAGGTAATACCAAACGCCAGATCGAGATGATCAGGGATTTTGGCGTGACAACAATCCACTGCACACCCAGTTATGCAATGCATCTTTCAGAGGTTGCAGAAGAAATGGGCGAATCTCTCGATAGTCTCAAAACAGGAATTTTCGGGGCTGAACCATGGTCGGAAAGTGTACGGCACACCCTTGAAAAAAGACTTGGCGTAACAGCGTACGATTCATACGGCCTGAGCGAGCTCTTTGGACCGGGCGTTGCATTTGAATGCAGGGAACGCGAGGGACTCCATATCTGGCATGATTCTTATCTGGTTGAGATCATAGATCCAAATACCGGTGAACGTGTTTCAGATGGAGAACGGGGGGAGTTGGTAGTAACTCCACTGGTCAAAGAAGCCATGCCGCTGCTGCGATACCGCACCGGAGATGTCACGATGCTGATGGAAGATGGCTGCCTTTGTAAAAGAGCAAAGAAGATCACCAGAATCACGGGAAGATGCGATGATATGCTGGTCATCCGTGGCATCAATGTCTTTCCCTCCCAGATAGAACACGTGCTCCTCAAAATCCCTGAAGTCGGCAATCAGTTTATGGTATATATCGACAGAATTAATCATCTGGATGAAATGACTGTCGAAGTTGAGATTAACCGGGCCTTTTTCAGTGGCGAACTCACGGATCTGGCAAGGATCCAGAAAAAAGTGGGAAAAGAACTCCGCGATGCTCTGGAGCTGCGAACAACGGTCAGGCTTGTTGAGCCGGGATCATTACCCCGTTTTGAAGGAAAGGCAAAAAGAGTGATAGACAGAAGGGAGGAGATTTGATGAAGTGTTGGGATCCACGAATTGAAGAAATGCCCAAAGAAGAACTCCAGCGCATGCAGTACAAGCTGCTAAAAAGTCTGGTGTACCGATTGTACAGTTTCTCTCCGTTTTACCATGACCGGATGAAAGAACAGAAAGTCCACCCGGATGACATCTGCAAACTTTCTGATGTGCATAAACTCCCGTTCATGTTCAAGCGGGATTTGAGGGACAATTACCCGGATAAGATCTTCACTGCAACCAAAGACGAACTCGTCCGCTATCATGTGTCTTCGGGAACCACAGGAAAACCAACTGTTGTTGGCTATACGCAAAACGATTTAAACAACTGGACAACCTCACTGGCCCGTGGACTTACCTCGCTGGGACTGGGCAGAGGGGATGTAATTCAGGTGAGTTATGGGTACGGTCTGTTCACCGGAGGACTCGGGATGCACTATGGCGCCGAGCGCATTGGGGCAACGGTCCTTCCTGCCAGTGTGGGGAACACGGAACGTCAGATTGAATTGATGCAGGATCTTGGAGCAACGGCCATTGCCTGCACACCCTCCTATCTCCTCCATATCGGAGAAGTAGCAGAGAAGATGGGAGTTAATATCAAAAAAGATACCCAGCTGCGTACCGGAATTCTGGGTGCTGAGCCATGGACTGAGGGAATGCGCAACCGTATCCAGGATTGGCTGGGTATCAGGGCATATGATATCTATGGCACCAGCGAACTTTCCGGCCCGATGTTTACTGAATGTGCGGAACAAAAAGGGTTCCACATCTGGTCGGATATCGCACTGGTAGAGATTATCGATCCCAAGACCGGTGAATCACTTGAAGCAGGTGAAAAGGGTGAACTCACCATCACGGTCCTGCAAAAAGAAGCTCTCCCCATGATACGGTACCGCATCGGGGATATTACAACAATGGAGGAAGGTATTTGTGCCTGTGGAAGAACTCACCCCAGAATACAGCGGATTCAGGGCAGGGTTGATGATATGCTGATTATAAGGGGCATCAACGTCTTCCCATCACATATCGAGTACGCACTGATGGCAATCCCTGAGGTGGGAGAGCATTTCCAGATCGTGGTTGAACGAAAAGGGGCCCTTGATGACATGCTTGTTCGCGTCGAATTGAACAAGGAGTCATTCAGTGACAAAATTAATGATATTATGAAGATTCGGCAGAAGGTTGAACACCGGCTTAAGAATTCTTTGAATGTGAATGTGGATGTCGAATTGGTCGAACCGGGTTCATTGCCAAGATTTGAAGGTAAATCAAAGAAGGTAATCGATAAGAGGTTGATGTAAATGGACACAAAAAAATATGTGATCAGGCAGATTTCAATATTCTCTGAAAACCGCCCGGGCAGGCTTGCAGCTATCGCTCATGCACTGGGAGAAGAGAAGATCAATATCCTTGCTTTCAGCATTGCGGAGGCAAATGGTTTTGGTGTAGTGAGAGCACTGGTGGATCACCCGGAAAAAGCCCATGACAAACTGTTATCAATGGGATTTAATATCGCATTTACCGATGTGATTGCAGTGCGTATGAAAGATCAACCCGGTGGTCTCTATGAAGTGGCAAAAATTCTGGGGGATTCGGGGATAAATATCGAGTATTCCTATGCCTATTCCGGAAAAGAAGGTGCAGTACTCATCCTTCGTGTCGATCTGGTTGAAGATGCCATAAAAAAGATCCAAAATTCTGGTGCAACTCTTCTGGAACGAAGCGTGTTCCACTAAAACTGCATCACCGCTTTTCCCATTTTATTAATTCTGCTATTTGAGAAAGAGTACTTCCTCTGCGGATCTCTTCGCGTATCCGCTCTTCATCCTTCCTGACTTCCAGTGCCCTGCGTGCCACTTCATAAGCGCGCTTTGCAGGAATTACTACAACGCCACTTTCATCACCAACAATCCAGTCACCCGGGTTCACAAACTGTCCTGCACACTGAATTTCTGCGTTGATCTCTCCAAATCCTTTGGGTTCTCCTGCATTCGGCACGATTGCTTTTGCAAAAAGGGGAAAATTCATTGCCCGTATATCATCAACATCCCGCACGGCTCCATCGATAACTACACCAGAGATGCCTTTTTTCACACAGCTTAAGGTAGCCAGTTCTCCCCACGGGGCAACATGTATCCCCCCACTGTTGTTGATCACGATCACGTCTTCTTTTCGGGCAACGTCAATGGCTTCCACAGGTTTTGCCCAATCACCGGCAAACGTCTGTACGGTCACAGCTCGTCCCACCATCTTCACGTTGCCACAGATGGAAAAAATCCCCGTCATCGCCCCTTTACGATGCATGGCATCCGTGATGTTGGGAGCAGACACCTGCATTAAAAGGGAGCGTATCTCTTCATCAGCGGATTTTTTTTCCATCGATTTGATTGAGGGGTGGTCCATTGCTGCACGAATCTTTTTTGTTGAACCGGTAACATCTGCAGAACGAACAATTCCCCCACCTACAATGACAATATCTGCCCCGCATCGCACCGCTTCTCCGGCACTCTCATCATCGATTCCGCCTGCGACTGCAAGAGTAACGTGGACTTTGCCTGACAGAGTGGAGAGGAGTTCAATTGAATTCCTGCCGGTCATCTGCTGGTCTATGCCAACATGGGCACAGATAATATCAATTCCAAGTGATTCGACGTGACAGGCATGGGATACCGGATCTTTGACATTAATCAGATCCGCCATAATCCGGATTCCATACAACCGGGCAGCACGGACTGCCTCTTCTATAACTGCATCGTCTGCATCTGCCAGCACACATACAATATTGGCACCCGCCTTTGCAGCCATCTCCACTTCAAGCGTGCCGGTATCGGCAACTTTCATATCCGCAACAATCACCGAGTCGGGAAAACGCTCCCTCATCGATCGGATGGCAGACATACCTTCGCTTTTTATGAGGGGGGTTCCCACCTCAATCCAGTCTGCACCGCCGTCAACGGCTTCCTGTGCGATCTGCAATGCCCGTTTTAATTCAAGAAGATCCAGTGCTACCTGCAGAACCGCTTTTTTCATGATCAATGATGTGATTGGCCTGATGCTTAATAATTCCCGCGATGAGGATCCCATATGAACTGGTTATCAGTACACCTCAATAGGAGATAATGAAATATTACGGCATAAAATCAAAAAACAAAAAAATTATTCAGGTATAAACTTTTCATAAAAAACAATCTTTTTCACCTCTTTTTTCCGGGCAATCGAAATCTCGGCTGGATTCCCGGCTGCAATGAGAGATACTAACGTGAAATTTTCCGGTACAGAAAGACACTTCCTGACAGATTCTCCGTACGGTTTTTTCTCTCCTGCCACCCAGCAGGATGTGACCCCGTGTGCCTGCAGCGCCAGAATCAGGTTCTCAGTTGCAGCACAACAATCCTCAAGATAGTAGGTCTCTTTCTTTTCGCCAAATATTGCAAAGCACACTGCACATTCGGCAATGAATTTCCCGTACTCTGTAAATCCTGCGATTTTTTGCAGAGTTTCTTTATTTTTAATAACACCAAACAACCAAGGTTGGATATTCATTGCTGTCGGTGCAAGCGCAGCGCACTCGAGTACGTCTTTTATTACAATATCACTGACAATATCAGGTTTGAATTTCCGTACACTATGACGGGATTTTATCACGGTGGTTACAACGTTCATACACCGGAATGGGAAAGTAAGTTAATAAAAGGTTGCGACGGCAAAAAAGGGAGTTTTATTGTTTCTTAAATAAGAATACCACCCCAATAATCATTGCAACCACGACAATGGATGCCTCAAACCCGGGGGATTTTGTCGGAGTTGGTGTAGGGAGGGAGGTTGTTGGCATTACGGTCTCTACGGTTGTCTCCGGCAAGACTGTGGGCACAGCAGTAGTCGGTGGAGGTGTTTTCAATGTTGTGGGTGCCGTGGTAGTGGCGATTGTTATTATTTTAGTGGTTGGAACAAGGGTTATTTGTGTTGAGGGATTTGTCACATATCCTTTGTTCGCTATCAGTGGGTTCTGATCCTGGTTGAGCAGGCTGACTTTTCTGCTTATAGTCTTACCCGCAACATCATAATAGTCTTTCATGCTGTTCACATTGCACTCAGCCCAAATGGTATACGTTCCCGGGGGATAGGTATCACGATAACTGGTGCCCCAGATTGAATCGGTATACTGGGGGGTTGTTGTGACTGGATAGTCGACTATGGATTTTGTTCCTGATTTACTGATCAGTGATGTATAGACCGCTCCATCCGGTGACTGGACTTTTATCGTGATGGGGAACGAAATCGGAACTGCGGTAACACCGGTACGCTGGGATATGGGAACAAGGTTGCTGTCTATGCGGAACCGTAGCTCATCATCCGTTGGTACCCATTTGTCTGTTACATCGACATTAACTGTAGTATCCTCGACAATAATACTCAGTTGCGGATCTGCAACATTGAAGGCTGTACCGTTTGCCTTATCCGAAGGATTAATGTGATACCATACCCCGGTATTCGTCCCACGAGAGATTGAGAAACTTGTAGGATTTGAAACGGAGACAGAACCGCTTGTAGGGGAACTGTCCATAATCGACGCTCCCGATGCCCACCATCCAATCTGTGTATCCCCCTCCATTGCAAGGGTTATGTCGAGTCCCTGTTCGCCAATAAAAACCGTTTCGCCGGGACGGATGATGTTGAATGCAGCCAACACAGGATTTATCAAAAAAAGGATCCCTAATAGCAACAAAATACAGCATTTTGCGTTTTTGCGTATCATATTCATCCATCTTTCCTGCTAATATATAAAATTAACAAACACCGAAATGGTTCGGAGAAATAGAGAGGCCAGCTTTTGAAACGCACATTATCTTCGGACAGGATTTCAAACGCGAGATCCTGCGCGGTTCAAATTCCAGAGAGCACTAATACCAGACGAATTATCCGATGTTCTCAAGACAAATACGGTTGAAATTTTCAAAAACACGTTTTCCCTCGAATGTATGACTCACTTCCGGGTGCCACTGGAGCCCGTAGATCTGTTTATCCAGAAAGGCAATCGCCTCGTTATTGCAGATGGATGAACGGGCAAGCAGGGTAAATCCATCAGGCAATTGTGATACTTCATCGGCATGCGATGCCCAGACACTCACTTTGCCCGGGTAGCCTGCGAGGATATTATCATGGTTGCAGATTTCTACTTCCACCGGGCCGTATCCTCCGCTGCGTCCGGGGTTTACATCCCCATTAAATTTTTTTGCTATGATATGAAGCCCAAGGCATATTCCCAGCACCGGCAATCCGAGATCGAGATACTGGCTGCAGTTCCCTGCACGTTCAATGGCCGGGCCTCCTCCAAGAATGATTCCCCTGCATCCTTCCGCAACCTGTTCTCTGGAAGTGGAATTGGGCACCAGTTCCACCTCGATTTCCAGATCCCGCAAAGCGCGGTGAATGAGGTGATTGAACTGGCCGAAATTATTGACTACATAAATTGGACGCATCATGCTGAGGTTTGTATTGATGCACTATAATTCTGTTCAGCTGTAGTCACTCACTGTACTCAGGATTTTTGCCCGTATCTTTTCGGGCGAGTGCCCAAGGAGATGGGCAAGACACATCGCTCCACCTGCCCCCATTCCTTCCTTTACTTCTCCGATGCAATACCTTGCAAGGCCAGCATGCCCGAGGTCCCCAAAACCCGGGTCAACATAGAAGATTTTTACCCCAATCTGCCGGGCGATCTGCCCGACATTGGCCGATGGATCGTCCCGCACGTAGGATGTTGTGACCACAGAGGGGAGAGAAAATCCCATTGCTTTGATTATTGCACTCACCGCAAGCATCTGGGTGCCTCCGGCAAGGAGAAGGTGCCCGGTATAGGTGCTGGAAATGCCGGCCGCAACAGGCATCATCGGATCTCCTGTATATTTTACTACATCCAATGGCGCGGTGACATGGTCTGCCCGGATACGTGCAAGCGCCATCCGGCAGATCTCTTCTTTCTGAGAGACCGGATTATCGACAAAACTGCTGCTCACCGATGCCTCATACCCGAGTGCACGCAGTACACAGAGCGCGGTGGTTGTCCCTCCGGGCACACATTCTCCCAGTACGATAAGGTCGCTGGACCCTGAAAGAAATTTTCCAATCCATTTCCCCTGTTCGAATAGTGCCAGTGCCTGCGGAACTGCATCGCGGAAGCGGGGATCTTCGCCAATCCCGCCGTACACATCAAGGCAGGTAACCGTCGGTGTGTGGCGGAGCCCGGCGTTGATGAATAATGGCTGCAGGTCGCATAATTCCATCATTGACCGGGTAATCGATGCCGGTGTAGGACAGCCGGTAGGGGTGTTTGGTTTTATCGGATGGCTCGTAATTGCTCCCTGAACAATGAGCTCCGCATCCAGAATTGGGGTGAGCAGGGTATTATCAGGAGTTGACCCTGCGCCAGACACTCCCGGCACTATGGAGAGCAGGGTATTTCCTAAAATGGCACAGAAGACCGGTTTTTTACACGTGACATCTGGTATTTCCGAGAGGAATCCCATAAGTATCAACACATATGTCGATGCTTTCCAGTTTTAAGATATCGGTAAAAATCCACAACGATATAATAGTCCATTCGGTACAACACTTATTCATATGTTTGAAATTGAACAGCGGTTGCGCGATAACGGCATCACGCTTGAAGATATTGTCGATGCTGCCATGGGACTCTACGTATCCCACGGCATGCCGGAGGAAGAGGCGGCAGAGGAGATCATGCGCAAAATCAAGAAATATTTAACAGATCCCAATGTCTCATCGCTCCTGCTTGGGGCGATCCTTCTTGAGGATGAACTTTTCAATAAACGAAAAAATTCCGAAATAGCCGATGACCCGGTCTTTCTGTTGAGCGATGAAATCATCGGTATGGCGATCGCAGAATGTATCGGGGGCACCTATGCACGGTTTGAATTCACCCGGTATGATCAGAAGAAACCGGGGATCCTCGCAAAGCTCGGACCGTTTCTCGATGACGCGATCGCCGGGTTGATTGCAGGTTGCACATCCAGACTCTACAGCGAATGCGTATGAAAATTCTCAAATCCCTCCTGCAGTTTACCACAATTCTACCGCTCGGTAAAGCGCAGGATCTTGAACCGTTTGCCCGACATTCATATCTCTACCCGGTTGCAGGTTATGTCATCGGGGCACTTGTTGCACTCCCGGTTTTTTTTATTGCTGACCATACGATTGCAGCAGCGGTTGCCATTGCACTGATCATGTTGATATCCGGTGCCCATCATTTTGACGGACTGCTGGATTTCGGTGATGGACTAATGGCACACGGTGACCGCGAGAAGCGGATAACGGCGCTCACCGATCGTTATATTGGCGCGGGGGGTGTTGCTGCAGGGATCGTAATTACACTTCTCCTGTTTGCCGGATTACAGGCATCAACTTCTCTGGTATTTGCCATTATCATTGGAGAAGTCTGTGCAAAATTTTCAATGACCGTACTTACAGCATATGGCACGCCATTCCGGCAGGGCATTCACAGTTATCTCCACCAGTTCTCACAACCCCATTTCCCACTCATTGCCGCACTCTTGTGTGCGCCAATTCTCTTCATTCCGATTGCTCCTTTCAAATTGATCGGTGCCGTCATGGCAGCAGTCTTCTGCCCGACAATCATGCTCCTCGTTTCTAAACGTTTGTTTGGCGGAGTGAACGGTGATGTTGTTGGTGCCGCAAACGAAATTACCCGGGCTTGTGCTATACTTGCACTCGTCATCATCTGATTTTTGGGTACAAAACAATCATTGACAATCAATTTCCGATCGGGAATCGGGTGAGAATTACTCATACTTGGAAAGGCTCATCGCATCGTCTCCCCATAGGATCAAAAGGTAATATCCGAATTCCGGGATCCTGAAAAAACCCCTTTTTTCCCATCCCAATATCCCAGAGATCCTCTTAAAAACCGATCTGCCTCCCAATAGCATCCATTAGCGTACATTTTAAACCCGTTGTCTACCCACGTTTGACTCAAATCATACCAAAACAGCGATTCCTCAAATCCGTGTGACGGAATTCCCCCTTTTCTGCAACCTGAAACCGCTCAGGCCAGCCAAAAACCTTCATCGGGTGTGCTCCCTCACGACGGAGAGGTATTCCAGCAGGTAACCTCCCGACATCATCTCCCAACATAAGATCAAAAGGTGATATCAGGATCGCGGGATCCTGAAAAACCCCATATTTCCCATCTCAATATCCCAGAGGTCATCTTAACGCCCATCTGCCTCCCAATAGCATCCATTAGCGTACATTTTAAACCCGTTGTCTACCCACGTTTGACTCAAATCATACCAAAACAGCGATTCCCCAAATTCGTGTGACGGAATTCCCCCTTTTCTGCAACCTGATACCGCTCAGGCCAGCCAAAGACCTTCATAGGGTGTGATCCCTCACGACGGAGAGGCACTCCAGCAGGAAACCCCCTTGCCTCATCTCCCAACATAGGATAAAAAGGTAATATCAGGATCCCTTATACATCCCAGCAAACCCTTTGTTTGCATCATCTTCGCATTCGATTGCCAAGCCATCCCGTATCAAGGTGTTGAACAACATTGCAGCATTCATCAGGTTGTCATCTGTTGCAGATCCTTTCCTGATATCATTAAGAGCCTGTTGCTGGGGAGTCGGAGTCAGTCGTTTTCCTACCCACACACCTTTACAGTACCGGCAGTATGCGCAATGACTGTAAACGGATACATCTCCATCAGCACAAGAAACAAGTACCCGGTTTTTTTTCTCATCCCGCTCAAACGGCAGTGTCTTCATGTAGAAAAGGTATTCAACCATCTGATATGATAATGTCGATATGAATTTCATATTAAAAAAGCAAAACCTCCGTCAATCGAAATGCTTTATATAGATGGATCTCATACATGTAATACTCGCATAAACTGACTGTAAGCGGACATTCCCACACGTTTATTTGGAGGGAGATTAATGGCATCTGAAAAACCCCACATGAATCTGGCTGTTATCGGACACATTGACCACGGAAAGTCAACAACCGTTGGAAGAATGATGTTCGAGACTGGTGCAGTACCTGCACATATCATCGAAGGTTACCGAAAGGAGGCTGCATCAAAGGGTAAGGCCACCTTTGAATTTGCATGGGTTATGGACAACTTAAAGGAAGAACGTGAGAGAGGTATCACCATTGATATCGCCCACAAGCGGTTCGATACACCCAAGTTCTACTTTACTGTTGTGGACTGTCCGGGACACAGAGACTTCGTCAAGAACATGATCACCGGTGCATCACAGGCTGATGCAGCAATTCTCGTTGTTGCAGCCGCTGATGGTGTAATGGACCAGACGAAAGAGCATGTATTCCTTGCCCGTACACTCGGCATTACGCAGATCATCATCGCCATCAACAAGATGGACTCAGTAAAATTCGATGAGAAGCGGTTCAACGAAGTCAAAAAAGATCTATCTGACCTTATCAAGATGGTAGGGTATAAACCGGAAGAGACACTTTTCATCCCGATCAGTGCACTGGGTGGCCAGAATATCAAGGTACTCAGCCCTGAAATGTCCTGGTACAAGGGTCTTGCACTCATCCCGGCACTCGACACTTTCAAAGAGCCGGCAAAACCGACAGATAAACCATTCCGCCTTCCAATTCAGGATGTCTACAGCATCAGCGGTATCGGCACCGTGCCGGTCGGCCGTGTCGAAACCGGTATCATGAAGAAAGGAATGAAAGTATCCTTCATGCCCGCCAACAAAGATGGGGAAATCAAGTCCATCGAGATGCACCACGAAGAGATCCCGCAGGCATTACCCGGTGACAATATCGGGTTCAACGTCCGTGGTATCGGAAAGGGAGAAATCCGCCGCGGCGATGTCTGCGGACCAGCAGATGTACCGCCAACCGTTGCTGAAGAGTTCACTGCACAGATCGTCGTGCTCCAGCACCCCAGCGCACTGACCGTTGGATACACTCCGGTCTTCCACTGCCACACCGCCCAGACGGCCTGCACATTTATGGAACTCCAGAAGAAACTTGACCCACGCACAGGCCTGACCAAAGAAGAGAACCCGGCGTTCCTCAAGACTGGCGATGCAGCAATTGTCGTTATTAAACCGACAAAACCGATGGTCATTGAAAATATCAAGGAACTCCCGCAGCTGGGAAGGTTCGCAGTACGTGATATGGGAACAACTATTGCCGCTGGCATGTGCATTGCCATCAAGGCAAAACAAATGAGATAATTTTTTTGGAGACATAGCATGCAAAAAGCCAGAATTCGCCTGACAGGTACAGACTTTAATAAAGTAGAGATGGTCTGCGACAGAATCCGTGAGATTGCAGAACGCACAGGAGTGAATCTGGCTGGTCCGATACCGCTCCCAACCAAACGGTTGGTTGTACCAATCCGAAAGAGCCCTGATGGGGAGGGTACTGCCACATGGGATCGCTGGCAGATGCGTGTGCATAAACGCCTCATCGATATCGATGCAGATGAGCGAGCACTCCGCCAGCTCATGCGCATTCAGGTGCCAAAAGATATTGGCATTGAGATAGTATTAGAGAGTTGAAGGTGCGGCGTGCAACAGGCCGCTTGCATCTCAGATAAAATCAAAAATATTTTCACTTTTAATCGGATTTTTCTTTTAATCCTGATTCTCACCATTTTTTTACGGTTCTGGACTCTTGATCTCAAACTGCTCCATCATGATGAAGCAATTCATTCATGGTTCTCCTTTGAACTGCTCACAAAAGGTACATGGATGTATGACCCAAGCTACCACGGGCCATTCCTCTATTATGTTACTGCCGGCATGTTCTCGGTTTTTGGGGACTCGGATCTCGTAGCCCGGTTGCTTCCCGCACTCTTTGGCACTCTCTTAATTCCACTGGTATATTGCATTTATCGCATTGGATATATCAACAAAAACCAGACACTTCTTGCATGCCTGTTTATCGCACTATCTCCAGATATGGTGTACTTCTCCCGCTTCCTCCGCCACGATATTTTCATGCTCTTTTTCACCTTCCTGCTCCTTGTAGCCCTCCTGTATTATTTTGAACGTGGGCAGATCCGATTCGTACTCATCGCGGCTGTAGCAATGGCAGGAGCCCTCAGCTGTAAGGAAGAGATGCCGGTAATCCTCCTGATCTTCGCTTCGTTTTTCATCTTTTCCATCTGGAGAGGTAACTTTACCCTTCCGGCCTCGTGGAAACGGGATCTGTTATTCGGGCTGATCCTTGTCACTGCAATAATGAGCGTGCTCTATACGGGATTTGGAGTTCATCCCGAAACACTGGCAGGCCAGAACTTCCAGATAACGGCCCAGGGTGTTCACTTTGAGATGAATACAACCGGGTGGTACAAGGCAGTGGACCACTGGACTGGCATGCACAACCAGCAGCGTCTTGGGGGCCCGTTTTATTTCTACATCCCCTTTTATCTCCTGTATGAACTACCGATCTTTATTCTGGCCATCATTGGTACACTACAGTTCATTCTTACAGGAGTTGATCTCACTCTTGCATTCAAACGTTTGAAAAATATTCTTTTAACACGCAAACTGTCCCTGACAACCGGAAATCTTGCCGAAATAAGTCTCTATCAGCTGCAAAATCCCCGCCCGGGATATTCAAAATCGGATGACTTTTTCCGGTTATGTATCTGGTGGATGATCCTGACCATGGCATTCTATGCTTATGTAGGAGAGAAGGTACCCTGGCTGCTCATCCCCCAACTGCTCCCCATGTGTTTTGTCGCAGTATACAAGCTGAACTGGCAGAAGATCGCATTTGCACTTGTTGGATGTATCTTCCTTGTGGCAATGACCTGGCATGTCGCATTCATTCCAATGGATATCAATGAACCGATAGTCCAGGTACAGAACTCTGAAGAGATGCGTGAGGTTATGCAACTTATCGATGCATCTGATAATGTCGTAGTCGCATCAAAAGATTACTGGCCTCTTCCCTGGTACTATCGTGGCGATCGCTGGGATAAAATAAAATTCTATGGCAATCGGGCTGATGAATCATCGCTTACGGAAAAAAATCCCGGTGTAATTATTCTTCATGATGCTGAAAGCTACCCGGCAATTGAAGGTTATGACAAAAAAACCTGCAAACTGAGTTACTGGTTCTCATTCTATGATAATGAGAAAAGGTTGATAGATTTCTATCTCAACAGAGATGGGAAGATGGGAAGTATCAACATAGATGTTTTTACCATCCGAAAAACAGGATAAATTTCTTTTTTTAACGGGGATACTAAAGAGTGTCTTCAACGCGATTACAATGTTGACGGGAGTCACCACTACGGTGAGATTTCCTCCAGAGGGTATCCTCTAAAAACTGAACACAGAGACAATCGCACCGTATGATTACATAAACGGGAAAAATCAGGGGCAGAAATTGCCAAATTACTCAAAAAAAACTTCTGTTGAATATTTAAAAATAGGAAATAGGTTACCCGAGCTCGTCCCAGTGGGAGCGTTTTCGGTATATTACGACACCCACTGCAACCAGTATGATGACTATAACACCTATTACAATAAAGATTCCACCGGGAATCTGGGGAAAAGAAAAACTCCATCCCGACATCAGTTGTTTCTGGCGTGCAAGCGCATCATTATACGATTCATTTCCTTTCTTAAAGGCTTCCTGTGCTTTTGACCGGGCCTGTGAATATTCTCCGCTGGCAATCTGATCATTTGCCGTGGATATGTAACTGACCGCTACTTCCCGTTTTGCGACAATGGCAGGGAGTTGGTGGTCATTTGCCGTGCTCTGGTTGCCTTTGAACCATGCGATTACATTATCAACATTGTTAATTGGGATCTGTGCTGCGGTAACTTCATTTTCTGCCCATGCCCTGTCAAGAAATTTTTCACCGTCACTGATACAGGCCTGTGCGGCAGTCAGATCAGCCAATGCTTCTGTGTACTGGGTTGTCGGGCGGGCACGTGCAGAATCAATCTTCTGTTTTGCTTCATTGTATTTTGCATCAGCTGCGGAAATATCGATACCAAGAACTGCCTTCTCATCGATATGAGTCCTGTAAGTCAGGAGTTCGGTATCACGTTCGGCAATAACCTTGGGCACTTCACCGGTATTGATAACTTTACCGGTTCGTTCAACCTTGGTGCTGGTGATTGGTCGTCCCTGAACATCCATCTCCTGTATCCGGACAATTATTTTTTCAGTTGTTTCGGTGACCGCCGGTGCTTTACCTTCGAGGGTTACCCTGACAGAAACTTCATCCGCAGGTTTATAGGAAAGTTCAAAACCAGTGATGGTAAGAGTCTTTCCACCCATTGACGGGCGTAAATTTTCAATACCGTTCACTATGATTGTGTAGGTCCACTTGGGACTTTCAAGGTCAGTAAAAAACTGGAGATCGTCCCCCGAGGGAAATGTTCCGGAGATATCTACCTTATACGATACGGTAACAGGAGTGCCGGGAATCAATGATCCTGAAGGATCTATTGAGACAGATGACACAGAAAATGCAGATACAGACGAAATACAGAATAAAAGAATTGCAGTTACGATAATCCACGTTTTAAAACCCTTCATCATCAACCTCACTCGAATAACGGATCAATGCCTTCTTCAAACATATTCGATTTTTTCTCCTTTGACTTAATAACATCTTCCTTTGTTTCCTTAGCAATATCAAGAAGCTCTTTGATTCTCGGGGCATTGCCAACGGTTGCCAGCATCACAACTACAGCAACATATTCACTGTTTACCGGGTAGTCCCCGCCACGCACTTCAACACCGGCGATATTTTCCTCTACCCAGCTCTTTGCCTTTTCAATCCCTTTGCGATCCATCTCATCCGGAGGCCCGGCAATGAGGACCAGTGCCCGCTCTGCAGTAGAGTAATCGCAGGGAAGGGTAAGTCTTCCCAGCATCGCCCGGCGCACAAGGGAGATAATTTTTGCAGACTTGTCCTCGCCCATTAAAACTTCCTCGTTTGCCTCTTTCTTTCGCCCGAACTTATCCTTTAATCCCCCGAAAATTCCGCGTTTGTCTTTCGTGCTTTTGCTCATAACCTCGCTGATCGCATAACCAACTGAGGTGATTCCACCGCCGCGAAGGGTGTTGATGATCTCACTCGAATCAACCACCATCTCACCAACACCCATCTTGCTGACTTCTCCTGCACGGAAAAGTACGCTAAAACGGCGGACAATTTCATTGTTCAACCGGTTAAACGCAGTTTTTACACTTTCCCCTTCATTTTTCCAGGCACTGTTATCAAAAATAAACGTATTGTCTGCCTCATTTACAAGGGTGGTCAGGCTTCTTGCCGCATTATAAGAATAGAGCCGGCCTTCTTCAGGTGCCGGAATAATTCCCAAAGCATAAACGGGTTCGCGGTAGATTCGCTTGAGATGGCGGGCAAGAACCGGCGATCCACCTGAGCCCGTACCGCCTCCAAGACCCGCGACAATGACAAATGCATCCACATCATGAGTACCTCTCATATCAATCGCACTGATGATGCTGTCAATTTCATCGGCAGTGACACGGGCACCGGTCACGTTGTCGGTGCCTACTCCGTGACCTTTGACCATTGTCTGACCGATGAGAATCCGATCCTTCATCTCAATATTTTTTAATCCCATCAGATCGGTTCGTGCTGTATTGACGGCAATGCCTCTGAAACTGTTGGTGCCGAGCTTTTTGTCCTGCTCGATGAACATATCAACAATTTTACCGCCCGCCTGGCCGAATCCAATAAAAAATACTCGCATCTGAAAACACCATCCAATGGGCTGATAGATAATTATTTTCTTTTAATTCTTTTTAAGTCCTTTTACCCGTATGAACCTTTATTTCGACAATACAAAAACTTTCTTATAAAATCTTCGAGGGTACAACAAAAAAATTTCATTTGTTTGCGGAGGATTTTTCATTTCGCCCTGAAAAATACTATAGAATATTCATTATGAAGATTGGGATTATCGGTGGAGGGTTGACCGGGCTTGTCGCAGCTCATGCTCTCTCTGGGGAACATGAAGTCGATCTTTTTGAAAAAATGCCCTTTCTTGGGGGGTGTCTCTCATCCTATCCCATTAACGATTACTGGATCGAACGCTATTACCACCATTGTTTTTCCACAGATACGCACCTTTTTGCTCTCATTGATCAATTGGGAGTATCTGAAAAACTCGAATGGAAAACCGGTACAACCGGTTATTATGCAAAGAAAAAGATCTATGCCCTCAACACACCCATGGAGATCCTGCTCTACCCTGAACTATCCATTCTTGACAAAGCCCGGCTTGCATACCTCACACTGACAGCAAAAAAAGCCGATCTCAACGCATTGGATGACATCCCGGCAGACCGGTATATCATAGAGCATCTCGGAGAGAATGTATATACCTCGTTTTTTGAACCACTCTTAAAGAGTAAATTCGGGGAACAGAGAAAAGAAGTATCTGCAGCGTGGCTTATGAGCCGGATCGCCATACGCTCAAACAGGGGGGTGTCGGGAGAACATCTCGGCTATCTCAAAGGGGGTTTTCACCTGCTCATCGATGCCCTTTTACAATCCATTGAAAGAAAAGGTGGAAAGATCAGGAAACAACAACCGGTCTCATCAATTATCCAAAAAAAAGGATACTGGACGATAAATGACAGCCGCTACGATGCGGTTATCTCAACGATCCCACCACAGGAACTTGAGAAAGCGGGCGGGCCCGCTATGCAACCGATTCCCTACCAGGGAGCCGCATGCATGACCCTTGCCATGGATCGGGAAGTGACACAGGGTATTTACTGGCTGAACATGAAGGATGCTGCACCCTACGGGGCTGTTGTCACTCATACGAACTTCATTGCACAGGAGCGTTATGGCGAGCATATCGTGTACCTGGCATCTTATTTTTCCGGCACAGTTCCGGCACAACTGGACCGCCGTATGCTCGATGACTTCTGCAACCGTTTTTCCGTTGCTCCCACAGAGATCCACTGGCATAAAATGGCCATTGACCCATTGGCAGGTCCGGTTTATACAACCGGCTACCGCTCGCTGATCCCCGCGTACGAACAGAAAGGACTCTATCTGGCAGGAATGTTTTCCCAGCCAAATTATCCCGAACGGAGTATGGAAGGATCAATCCGTGCCGGGCTGGATGTTACAGTGTGTATAAATGAGCGGAGTGGCCATGACGGATCCTGAAGTTACGGCAATTATCCCAGTGTACAATGACCGGGATTCACTTGAGATTGCCATCCCGCGATCGATTGAGATGCTCGGAACAATAACGGGCAATTTTGAGATTATTGTGGCTGAGGACGGTAGTAATGACGGTAGTGCAGATTTTGTTCAGGAGTATGCAACGCGGGACATGCGGGTGCGGCTTTTACACAGTGATAACCGCCTCGGGAGAGGAAAAGCACTCAACCGGGCGATCCGCGAAGCAAAAGGAGCAATTGTCTGCTATTATGATGTCGATCTCGCAACAGATCTGCGACATCTTCCCGAACTAATCGCAGCTATCCGAAACGGGGCGGCTATCTCAACAGGATCACGACTGATGCCTGCCAGCGATATTATTCGTACGAGCGGGCGGGAGATTGCAAGCCGGACTTACAATTTCCTTGTCAGGCTTTTTCTTGGCAGCAGGGTTTTTGATCACCAATGCGGGTTTAAGGGTTTTAACAAAGTTCTCATAATACCCCTTCTTCCGATGATAAAATCGGATCACTGGTTCTGGGACACAGAGATCCTTGTCCGGGCCCAGCGCAAGGGCTACCCGGTTGCTGAATTCCCGGTACACTGGCGGGCGGGAAAGGGAACAACGGTAAAAATAAAAGATGTTTTTGAGATGGGGTCATCCATACTGCGTCTCTGGTGGCAGGTACATGTACAAAAAAATTAGCGCAATCATTGTTCCCACCATCCTCGCCATCGGAATCATTGCATTTATGCTCTACCGTGTATGGGGAGATCTGCTCGAAGCACTCCAGCATATCGTGCCAGCATACCTTGCGGCAGGAATTATTATCTGCCTTATCGCATGGTGGCTGAGAGGCTGGCGATACCAGACAATTCTTAAAAGCCTCAACTATCCGGTCAGCATCACTGTAGCAACTGCATGCATCTTTGTCAGCCAGACCGTCAACCTGATAGTACCGGCACGACTGGGCGATTTTGTGCGGGTGTTCATCCTGAAACATGAATACAACACCACCTATTCAGAAGGTGTTTCTTCGCTTGTCGTGGAACGGGTTTTTGATATTGTCACCATTGCACTCTTAGGGGCAGTATCACTCCTGTTTGTCCTCAATGTGCGTTCAGAATTTTATATTATCATTTTCGTGCCGATCATTGCCTGTTTAATTTTTTTTATCTTTTTGCTGTTCATCGGGAAAAATTCCTCGAAAAACCGGTATATCCAGATCATCTTAACAATGCTTCACGAGATCAAACGGGCATCTTTAACCCTGCGGTCCATCGTACTGCTGGGAAGTTCCTCCCTTGTGATATGGCTCCTCGACATCCTTGTCTGCTATGCCGTAGTGCTGATGTTCCGGCAGCAGATTCCCTTTGCGATCGTAGTTCTTGCAGTTGTGATCGGAAACCTGGTAAAAGCAGTTCCGCTCACACCCGGAGGGGTTGGTACCTATGAACTCGCGCTTGCCGTCACCTTCGGACTGGCAGGGGTTTCACCGGCAGTTGCCACCCTGATTGCGGTGATCGACCACTTAATCAAAAACCTGATAACCCTTGCCGGGGGCATTGTCTCGATCTATTACTTTGGCGACTGGGTTATTCCAAGCATTAAAAATGCACTGAATACCAAATTCGGCGGAGAGGATACTTCTGGTCGTTGAACAGCAGATCTTCTCGGTCATCAGCTGGCTTTGTGTCCTCACGTTAATCCAGATCTCCCTTTACCCGTCGCTGAAAAAGACGTTTGGGAATTTTGCATTTCCTGCCGCATTCTCTGCCTCGCTTCTTATTTTTACCATCTTGTCCTGGTACTGTGGGCTTTGTCATCTGCCGGTTCAACTTGCCCTGCTGCCATTTTTATCGCTGCTTGTGTACCATATATGGCACCGGGATTACACCATTGACGAATTGAAAAAAGAGTGGCGCTGGGAAGTCCTGTTCCTCCTCTGCTTTTTGTTAATGCTCGATGTTCGGTTTGTCAATCCTACTATCTCCTATGCAGAGAAATTTATGGACCACGCATTTCTCGCATCCGTGATACGAGCGCCAATTGTTCCCCCTCTTGACCCGTGGTTTGCCGGGGGAACATTGAATGTCTACTATTATCTCGGGTACTGGATGTTCGGGTGCCTTGCGATCGTGAGCGGCGTTCCGTCTAACATTGCGTTCAACCTCGCACTTCCCACTGTATTTGGCATTGCCGCGGTGAACGTATACTCCATCGGCACACTCGTGCTTAACCGGTTCCGCTGGCTTCCGCTGGTGATCTTCTTCTTACCGAACCCTTCATTTTTTTACCAGATTGTGCAGGGTAAAGCGATGAATACGGTGTTGTGGGACAGCACGCGGACTATAACAAATACTATCAACGAGTATCCCCTCTTCTCGTTCATCTGGGGAGATGTCCACGCCCATGTCGTGTCCATCTTCAACCAGGTTTTTTTGATCTTCCTGCTCCTCTTTGCTTACCAGCGGTGGGAGTCACTTGAATCCCGGGGAAAATGGCTCCTGTGCCTACTTGCCGCACTCAGTCTTGGCTCCATGCCCCTGTTCAACACATGGGACGTGCTGATCTATGCCCCAATCACCCTTGTCTTTGGTGCGCTGATTCTCTGGCGATGTAAAAAAGACTGGTTCCAGAGTATCTCATGGGCTTTGCTCGTTATCGTGCCTCCCGCCGCCATCCTCTGCTATCTGCCCTTCTACCTGCAATTGCAGACCAGCACCGGCGGACTATCCGTAGTGCAGACTCCCTCGAACCCGATCGAATTTCTTCTCGTAAACGGCTGGTTCATTGCACTCTTTTTTGTATTTATTATACAGGATATCGCTAAGCGCCCGTACCTGCTGCTGTTTGCCATCCCTTTTGCACTCATGGGTTATACAGCAGCAGCGATTGCGGTAATTCCGGCGGTTTATTTTATCGCACGACTGGCACAAAAGAGAGAGACAGACTCAGCCGCGCTGCTTGCCATTCTCGGTCTTGGAATTATAATTTTCTGCGAATTGTTCTACCTCAGGGATAACATGGGTGACACCTATTTCCGGATGAATACGGTCTTTAAATGTTACCTGCCCGCTTGGATCCTGCTCGGCATTGCAGCATTTACTATGGCAGGGAAATGGCTGGAGAACCGGGGGAAAATTCCAATCCTGCCCGCTCGACAATCAGCAGTCATTGCCATTACCATTATCGGCATACTTTTTGTTGTGCCCTTTGTTGTACCGTTTACTGTCAGTTATGGAACCCATACCCTTGACGGGCTGGCTTACATCAGCGACTCGCACCCGTCTGATGCCCCTGCAGTTGCCTACCTGCGCACTCTTTCCGGGGATGAGATCCTCGTTGAAGCAGAAGGTGGCGACTACACGTATTACTCGCGGGTTTCGTCCTTCACGGGTATTCCCGGCATTATCGGCATGCCTTTCCACGAGTTCATGTGGCGTGGTGATGAAACCGGATGGTTCAGCACGCGGAGCAATGACATCCGGGCGATCTACGAGCAACCGGACAAGACAATCCCCTTAATGAAGAAATACCAGGCCACGCTCCTCTACGTGGGTGATGCAGAACGCCAGCGCTACAAGGTAAATATCCCACCTGCGGGTCTTGAGTTGGTGTATTCTGCAAGGGGAACCAGTATTTACCGTCTTTCCGGGTAAATACCGTCAACTATCCTGTCATTAAAAATACCGGTGGTCAAAAAACCAGCAGAACAGTCAGGCACAAACATTTATTTCAGTTCTTGTCGTAATGATATGGCTACATCATGGCGTCAATGCTGACTGATGAGTAATGAAGGAGCACGCTACTCCTGAATGAGGTGAGTTATGTCAAAAGGCTACGTTAAAACAATATCTCCAGAAGAGCTTCAGAACAAGGCACTTGAAGCCCTTGAAGTTGCGCGAGACACCGGTAAGATCAAAAAAGGTTCCAACGAGGCAACCAAAGCCATCGAGCGTGGTATCGCTGCACTCGTCCTGATCGGTGCCGATGTCGAACCCGAAGAGATCGTGATGCACCTGGCTCCACTCTGCGAAGAGAAGAAGATCCCCTATATCTTCATCAACAAGCAAAATGATGTCGGTGCTGCAAGCGGTCTTGATGTCGGATCGGCAGCAGCAGCGATCGTAAAGCCCGGCAAGGCAAAAGAAACGATCGACGACCTTGCAAAGCAGCTGATCGCGCTGAAGGCTTGAGGATATCACTATGGCAGAAGATGCAACGCCAGCCGAAGTGATCGAGGTTATTGGCTCAACCGGCATGCACGGTGAGGCAATGCAGGTCAAATGCCGGATCCTCGACGGCAATAACAAGGGCAGGATCATCACCCGCAATACGGTCGGTCCAATCCGTGAAGGGGATGTCATTATGCTCCTCGAGACCGAGCGCGAAGCAAAGAAAATGTCGAGGCGGTAAGCGATGGTAGAACAACACGTCTGCAATTTCTGCGGGGGCCCGCTTGAGCCCGGCACCGGCAAAATGTATGTCAGGAAGGACGGATCGGTCATGTTCTTCTGCAGTTCAAAGTGCCAGAACAACCACAAGCTCGGCAGGGTTCCCCGCCGTGTTGAGTGGACAGTTGCCGGCAAGAAAGCATTAGGCAAGAAAGCATTAGGCAAGAAGTGAGCATCCATGGACCGCTCATTCGTCATGATCAAACCCGACGGTGTCCAGCGCGGTCTTGTCGGAGAGATTGTTTCCCGACTCGAAGCAAAAGGATTGAAACTTGTTGCTGCCCGCTTTGAGGTTCTTCCTGAGCCAAGAGTGACGGAGCAGTACAAGGAACACCTTTCAAAACCCTTCTTTCCGTCCTTAAAGAAATATATCATGGGGGGACCCTGTTTTCTTATGGTCTGGGAAGGCAGGAATGTGGTGGCAATCGTCCGCAAGGCAATCGGTGCAACGAATCCGCAGGAAGCCATGCCGGGAACAGTCCGTGGCGATTTCGGTATAGATATCGGCCGGAATGTTATCCACGCATCTGATGCTCCCGAAAATGCTGCCCGCGAGATTGCGATCCACTTCAAACCCACTGAACTATTCACGTATACACGGATTGATGAATCTGTGATATACGAATACTAAACCCTTTTTTTTAATAGGAAAATGGCGCCGAATAACGAGGAAGAGTCACCTCTCCCCCGTTTTATAAGAACCGTACCTCACACTTTCGCGTCATACGACTCAAGCATTTCACAACCCGGTTACCGGGTGGCAATAGGAAAAGATTCTTTCTACTGCTGCCTTTGCAATCCGGGTCTGCATCCTATTGACGTTGCCGGACAAGGCTTTTTTTGCAAATCGCACTTGTAAGAATACTACACCCGAACCGCCACGGAGACGCCCCTTCGGGGGCGGCAGTGTTCATCATATTTTAGGGGTATGGGGACATCAGCCCTCATCTTGTAATCCACTCAAATCAGCGAAACGTTACAAAAAAAATAGTTATTCCAGCTTTTTCATCAGCCACGCCATGTTGATGCCCAGCGTCCTCATGGTCATAATCCCCTCATCGTCGTCGTTCACATCCCCCGGCGCAAGACCGATGCCGATATTCCAGTACGATGAACCCGGTACGATCATCTGATTGATGAAGAAGAAATGGTTGAGTGTGTCGAATGCATGAATTGCCCCACCACGGCGCACGGCAATCACTCCGGCACCTACCTTCCTCCTGAACATATCCTGGTTGGCTTTGGCCACAAATCCCGCCCGGTCTATCAGGGCCTTCATCTCCGATGATACATCAGAGAAATACGTAGGGGAAGCAAGGATAATACCATCAGCATCGAACATCTTTTCTATGCAGTCGTTGATCACGTCCCCTTTCACCGCACACCGCTTGTCCTGGTTCTCAAAACATTTCATGCAGGCGGTGCAGCCCCGGATCTTCTTTCCCGCAAGCTGGACAAGTTCGGTTTTTATACCCGCTTTTTTCAGTTCATCAAACACCGTAGCGACGAGGATTGCCGTGTTCCCGTCTTTTCGCGCACTGCCATTAAATGCAACAACTTTCATCCATTTCACCTGATTATGATCCCATTTCCCTACGGACAGATAAAATTTCCCGGCAGCTGGACCAAAAAGAGGCTGTCTCAGTGCACCATCTTATGAGCTCGCACGCCAAAGAAAGGAGCGATATGAACACTCGTATACAGTTCTCCGATTTCCACCTATCAAAGGAACTCGGAAAAGCCATTGAAGATATGGGCTTTGAAGAGCCCTCGCCTATCCAGGCACTCGCCATTCCTCTCATACAGGCTGGGCGTGACGTAACCGCCCAGGCACAGACCGGTACCGGCAAGACTGCCGCGTTCGGTATTCCTGTCATCGAAAAGATCGACCCCACTAAACGCGTTGTCCAGGCAATAGTGCTCTGCCCTACCCGTGAACTTTGCATCCAGATCGCAGAAGAGTTCTCACATCTTCTCGCACATCTCCCTAAGATTTTTGTTCTTCCGGTATATGGCGGCCAGCCTATCGACCGACAGCTGCGGGCACTTCATTCCGGTGTCCACATCGTGATCGGTACTCCCGGGCGCGTGATGGACCACCTTGACCGCAGAACTCTCATCCTCCATGATGTCCGTACCGTAGTACTCGATGAAGCCGACCAGATGCTCGATATGGGATTCAGGGACGACATTGAACTGATCTTAAAGAAAGTCCCGCAGGAGCGCCAGACCCTGCTCTTCTCTGCAACCATTCCCCAGCCTATCGTTGATATCTCAAAACGGTTCATGAACAAACCCGAGTTTGTCAAGGTCCAGTACGCTGAACTGACCGTCCCACAGACAGAGCAGAGCTATATCGAAGTCAAGGAGCGCGAAAAGATCGATATCCTCTGCAGACTGATCGATATCGCCGACCCCCACCTGATGATCATCTTCTGCAACACCAAGCGCAGGGCAGAAGAACTCGCCGGCAAGATCAAGGCCCGGGGATACCGTGCCGAGGAACTGCACGGCGACATGAAACAGTCCCAGCGCGACCGTGTGATGGGAGGGTTCAGGAAAGGCTCGATCGAGATCCTGATCGCAACCGATGTTGCTGCGCGCGGGATCGATGTCGAGGACGTTGACATGGTGATCAACTTTGACATCCCGCAGGATGTGGAGTACTATGTGCACCGTATCGGCAGGACCGGGCGCGCAGGTAAGAGCGGCAAGGCAATCACCTTCGTCTCGCCCAAAGACTTCAACAAACTCCGCGAGATCCAGCACTATGCAAAGGTTCAGATTCCCCGCATGCCCGTTCCCTCGCAGAGCGATGTGGCAGAGACCAGGACAAAGGCAGTGCTTGAAGCAGTGCGTGAGACGATCCAGGCAGGAGGTCTCGAGACTTTTACCCGTATCATCGAAAAGGAGACAGAAGGAGATCTCAACACGGTTGAGATCGCCGCTGCTCTCTTAAAGATGCAGATGGAAGAGCGCATTGAAGCCCCGACAGAGAAGCACGAAGATATGAACTTTGCCGACACCGGTGCCGAAGCCGGCATGGTCAGGTTCTTTTTGGCAGTCGGCAGGCAGCACAAGGTCGCCCCAAAAGACATTGTCGGCGCAATTGCAGGTGAGACCGGCATTCCCGGAAAAGCGATCGGCGCGATAAGGATCCTTGACTCCTACTCGTTTGTCGAGATCCCAAAGGAAAACGCCACCGAAGTCTATACCATCATGAAAGAGCGGACCATCCGCAACCAGCCTACCGGTATTGAGCCGGCTGCGGGAAAGAGGGCATATTAACCTCACCCGCTTTTTTACCTATCCCATAACACTCAAATATTTCTCAAAGAGATGTGTGTACATGAACAACAGATGGGTTTTTTCCCTCTTTTTCGTACTTGTCCTCCTGCTCACAGCAGCAGGCTGTACACAGCCGGCAGCACCTCCTGCCACACCGGTGCCAACAGCTGTTGAAACAGTTGCAACTGCCACGCCAGCTCCGGTAGCAACTACCATTGCATCATCTACACCCGGGCCTACACAGACCCTTCCGGGTCCATGGGGTATTGATATTCAGGTGGAGAGTAATGGATTTAGCCCCGACCCGCAGATCATCACCACCGTTAGGGGCGGCAAAGGGTACAGCGTTATCCCGCAGATCGATGTCACAGTGACCCGAGCTGACGGTAAAGTTGAAACCGGTGTAATACGCAAGCCGCTTAAAATCGGAGATTCTGTATCCTTGCCCATCACCAGCGCAATGGGAAATGTTAACCGGGTTGAAGTCTGGGCGACAAACCCTCAAGGTGACAAAGTAAAGATCTTCGATGATTACGTGCCGTTCCGGACGTACAACTAATTTTTTTAAAATTATGTGCGGTCCTCACCTGCAAAGTATTCCTGCACACTCTGTTAATCGTATCGGCATTCAGTCTTCCTGGCCACTAAAAGGGTAAGGATCGGGATAAAAATACCCACCGCAATAATTGCCAGCCCAACGGGCTCATCACCAAATGGCGGCATGTATACAACCCAGACGCCGTTTACTATCACAAACAATCCGACAAAAAAACATATCACTTTTAAGATGGCCTCCATAATCCTTCCTCCTTATGATAGGATGTGAAGTGCTAGTAAAAAAGGACTTCTCTGCCAGCAGGTTGTACCCACACCGTTTACATATCGGCTATCTTCATCGTCTGCCATGAGACGGCCTTATCCTCAACTGCCTTTTTTATCACCCGCTGTGTTCTCGTCAGTGCCCCTGTACCTTTTTTCACATCCATGAACACGATCCGAATCTTCCTGCTCTTTTCATCGGCCACTTCGGTCAGACCGTCAAAAATAATGTAATCC
Source organism: Methanoregula sp. (assembly GCA_030651815.1). Taxonomy (GTDB): domain Archaea; phylum Halobacteriota; class Methanomicrobia; order Methanomicrobiales; family Methanospirillaceae; genus Methanoregula. The sequence goes on along the minus strand of JAUSBW010000250.1, from coordinate 6,425 downwards.
ACGGGAGATCCAATAAACCGGGCATCCGCAGGATTGAACTGAAACTCCGGCAATACCGGGGCCATCTGCTCTGCGATCTTTCCCTTGAGCGTGGAGCGTGCGCGGTTCACTGAATCTTTCCGTATCTCACCTTCGGCTTGTATCTTCCACGTTTCCAGCTCTGCCCGGTATTTCCCCTCAATTGCGGTGATCTGTGCTTTTACAAAAAAATAACCGAGCGTAAAACCGAGAACAAGCGAGACGATGATGGGGATAAAAAGGTCATCGAGCTGCATGAGAGAGGGTTGGTGATGCTGCTATAACTCGTTTGAGATGCGTATCTACGGTGGACAATACCGCAGGACATGCGGTTATGAGGGATTTGTAAGGAGCCTGATTATTTTTTCCCTGACGGTGGGCTCTATACCATCAATGGTCCGGATATCCTTAACTGCATCAACATGGTCAATGAGGACTTCGCCAGCCGGTTCAATATCCAGGTTCCGCAGGAACGCCGTAACGACACGGGTAATGCAGATAAAATTCTCCTCCCCTTTTCTTCCGGCAACCGAAAAGAGCAACCCTTTTTGTCCCTGTTTCCCACCGGATATCACCCGCTCTGCATGGTAAGCCTGGCAGCGGTCGATAACCAGCTTGAGCCCTCCGGGAACGGTATTGGTATAGACCGGGGAGCAGACAACAAGGAGCGACGTATTCCGGACTGCATCGATGATCTCTGCCATGTCATCGGTAAAAACGCACGAGCCGGTGTTATAGCACTGGTAACACCCGATGCAGCAATGGATGCTCATGTCATGGGGGTAGATCACCTGTACGGTTTTACCTAGCACGTGCGCTGTCTCCACTGCCCAACCGGCAAGAATGCTGCAGTTCCCGTCCCCGCGCGGGCTTCCCTGGATCACGACCAGATCGGGCGAGAGGGCGGGCGTGTGCCTGGGGGACTCCGGCCAATGATCCTGAAAAAAGAGGGCAGGGCTCGTGCGGAGTTGCTGTTCCCAGTCATCTGCGGTCTGAAGCGCGACGGTCTCTGCCTTTAACGGAACCAGCGGCGAGTACTCAAACGAGTTGGTCCGGAATATGGCGCGGATCTGTTCTTTGGACGAAACGGCCAGAGTAAACCGGATCATACCAGGATAAAGAGCGGAGAAATCCTCGCGGTGCAGCGTTAACGATACGCGATCAGTACCGTCATCGATCTTCCTGCAGAAGAGGAGTTCACGCACCGGTTCCATGACCGGTACTATTACACCGGGAGGCAAAAATACTGCGGCAGGATCCAAACAACACTGCTGAACCAAAAAACTCTCGAAAAAGCAATAAACACTGCCATCACAGTCTACGGAACACTAATGTGGTGATCCCTGTTTCCCTAACCCCCATTCCTTTCCGCATCGCTGCGCTGACGCAGGAGCGCAACAGTCTCTTTGAGTATCCCCTGGAACGTTTCGCTGGCATAATCCGTGAGATCGGATTCCGCTGCACATCCTGCGCAAAGTGCTGCACCCGGGAATTCAACGGGCATGTGTTCCTGCTCGATCGGGACGTGACTGTAGTAAAAGCCATTGATCCTGATGCACTCGAACCGGCCCCGTCACCTGAATTCTGCGACCAGAACGGGACATTTTATGTCTCCGGTTATGCTCTGCGGACGCAGGATGATGCGACCGGGTCCTGCTGGTTTTTAGAAGAGGGCAAATGTCGCATCTACGACAACCGCTTTGCCATCTGCCGTGTCTACCCGTACATGCTCCACCGGGAACCTGATGAACAGGGTACTGTGGACTGGCGGCAATTCTCCGGGCTTGACCAGCATGGGGAATATGATACCACCATCCTTAACGATGAGAGCCTCAAACTCGCCCGTGAGGCAAAGGAGTATGAAAACGCATTCCTAACGCAGGAGATCCAGTTCCTCGAATACATGCAGCACTACTTCACCCGCCACCGCCTCCGCCATGTGCAGAAAGTGTACGACGACCGGATGAGGGGATTTATAAAAGGGGGTGAGATCACCGTCAAGGTATTTTATGACGGGGGACTCGAAGAGCACAGGATCGTGAACGGTTAAAAAAATCATTTTTTATGAAGATCTTGGCTCTGTAGAGATCATTTTTCCAATGAGAAAGCGGGTCTGGAGCCTCCGATGATTCCCTTTTTATTAACTCTCAGTGAGATAGGAAGGCCTAGGAAAACACCCCCTATTCCTGAATTGCCCTTTTCACTGCCGCGTGTATACCGGTCTAACTCACGAAAATGGATGACACCCCGCAATCCGTGTTGCCAGCGAGATCGGCCACGCAAACACTGAACGAATAGGGCCCCACTGCCGGTGCCGTGCCGGTAAGGTAGCCGTCCAGTCCGATAATCATGCCCATTGGAGGTGCTCCTCCACCGGCAAATGTCCCGGAGCTGAAGTGGTAGGGAGGGGTGCCGCCCGTTGCATCCGCTATCTGCGTGCGGCATGATTCCTTTGGACAGCACACGCCGGCGAGAGGGATAAGAGTGGGTTTATTCATTCCTCCGGCACCGGATGTCGGTGTAGCTCTATGGAATTGACAGGTTCCTTCTTCCGCGTTATAGTAAGAACCGGGATAATTCGATGTGCAGTAGTCCTGGTAATTGGTGATGACGGTCGTTGTCGGGATCCTACTGAACTGTGCGGTGACGGTCTTATCCTTTGTCATACTGACCGTGCAGTCCCCCGAGCCGGAGCATGACCCGAACCACCCGATGAACCTGACGCCCCCGCTTGGGAAAGTCGATACTTCCACCGGGGTACCATAGGGGAATTTCAGGATGCACTGTCCCCCGGTCGAAGTGGGTGAACAGGACTGCTCAAGTGCCTCCGGGGACCAGCCAATCGTTGTCCCTTCCATTTCCTCTGCGGATAAGTCACCGGTCATGATGACCGTGAGGCGGGTATCAGGTCCGAAAGTCGCTGTCGTAGTGATAGGTTTCGTGGTAGGTATGGTTGTCGTGGTAGTCGGAGGAACAATCGTTGTTGTCGGAACTTGTTGAGGGGTCTGTGCGGGGGTGGTTGGCGTAAGGGTGATGGGATTTTCCCGGAAATCCGGGGGGTACGAGTATTTGAGCTTCGGCTGATTATAGGTGGGCCGGAAGACAGAGTCAAAGAGTTTTGTCGAATATTTACCCGTCCTTCCCGGGAGATCGGCCCACTCAGCGCAGGTTGTGTACCCGTATTTGTCAAAACAGCGCCCGTTGCATTGCAGGTGGCAGGAATCCAGGATGAAATTATACCCGTTAGCTTCGCAGTAATCGTAACACGAATCATGTTCCTGGCAGCCCGTATCGGTAGGACATTCAATAACCCCGTAGTACCAGCATGTTCCGGTCTTGTCCTTATTCTCGATGGCGATCTCCGTCAGCTGCTTGCACCGCCCGGTCGGGCAGTCGGGACCGCAGGCCCCCCGGCACAATGCACTTGATGCAAAACCCGGGTCACGCAAATGGGGCGCTTCTTTGCCACCGACCGTCATGCCGATGGGACAGCCATTATTATCATAATACCCCTTGAGGAAGGTAGTATCGGCAATCACGTCTGGCAGATAGAAGGGAGTGGAAAGAAGGTCAACATGGGCGCCTCCCCCGGTCTGGACCACATTCCAGTCTGTAAAAAATGTATTGTTTGTTTCTTCAGCCCAGACCCCGGGAACCAGGACCGTCACGCAGGCTGTTAAGAAGACAAGGATTACGAGACTGCACACGACTGCCCCGGATACATGTATGGTATTGTTCTCCATCGCCAGTCACCCCTTTTTGATAAATATTATGGAAAAATCATCAGTATGCAAGGCATCTGCAATCGGGTCGTAGGAGAGACGTGGGCTTGGAGTCCCTTTTGCGGAAAGAAGCTGATACCGGTTTTCTGCGACCTTCTCCCACCGACCAATCGCATAGTATCCCGTGTCTGGATATCGGAGAGTTGCCGTGCCATTCATGTCGAACTGCATCTGCAGACCTGTCGACTCCACGGTCCATGTGCCCACGATGGGTTCATTGGAAGTTCTCAATACCCCAAACACCAGGAATGCGGCTGCAATAATGACAATGAGAAGGAAAATTCCTCCGGTTAAGATCCATTTCCTTGTTGATCGTGCCGCCTTTACCGTGGCCGGTGTGGCAGGATTACCTGTCGGATCGGCGACTTGCATGGGTCGAACAGGCCCGGGACTTTGTTTTTCTTCCTCCATGATACCACCTTTCCCTGTTGGATAGTATAATGGCCCAGTAGAAATCCTTATTCCTCAGAAAAAAACAGTGACCAAAAGATCTCAGGTACAATGCCTCCTTACTTTGTTATGCTCCTAAAGGTAAAGGAGGCAAAGTTGGGTCAGCAAACCGGTATTTCAGGTTTGTTTGGGAAAAGGGAGGCGGGATCGAACCTCATCAGGAACTTCTGTACCCCCATGCGGGATGGAAACGAGGAACGGATACCGGGCGTTCAAAAGTCTGCCACCAGATGAACATTGGATGTCTTTGTCTGTTAAGATTGTTCCTCAATGCCGGGAAAAGGTCAGTTCGGCAAAGCGGGAAAACCGGTGAATCTCCGGTTTTTAACAACCCGTTCAAAGTCCATCAGGACTCCTCCGTCTGTTTGGCCGGGCAGAAATTACAGATTGAAGAGCAAACTTCCTTTTCCTTGTCCCGGATCAGGCAGTAATAGTCGCACCCCCGCTGCTCGACTTTGAACCCCCCGGGAAACGGCATGCCCACCGGGTGACCCGGCTCATCGAGCACAAACATGGAAAACGCTGCGATCAGGTAATAGAAGAGCTGGTTCTTTGGGTTCCGGAAGTACGGGTTGCGCTCTCCTGCATCATTCCAGGCAAAACATCCTTCCGGCAGCATATCGCAGAATTTCTGAAATGTTTCCGGATCGGCAAGGGGGGTATCCATCCGTCCGAATGCCCCGCGCCGGTGCAGGGCGAGGAGTTCGTGATGCTTTCCAAAGAGCTGCTTGTTGAAATACGGGCGGATCGCCTCGCGGTACGGGGACGGAAGTTTTTCTATCTCATTGTAGAGGCGCCCCCCGATGATCTGTAGATCGAAGAGGGAGTACTGCTGCACTTCATGGACAAGAATTGTTCCGAGTTCCCCGCGTGTCCGGGCAATGCGGATACGCCGGGCTGCGTCCCGTATCATACAGTACTCCTCTGCGTACTCCCCGGAAAGGCCGGATGTTTCTGATGCGGGTTCCATGCAGTCGTGCACCTCGTACTATTCTGTCTCAAAAAGAAACGGGAAAAAGATATGCGTCAGGCAACCGGATATGCCCCCACCTCTTTTTAACAGAGTGTGAAAAACAAAAACATCTGCCATTCCCGTCACTGCACCTGCTTTCGTGGAGAGGCCATCCGTTTGATCTGCCCTGCAATATTCTGGAGCCGCAATGCACCACCCATCACGCCTTTCATCACAAACCGCCTGGCACCCATTCCCCTGCCCTCCATGACTTCCGAGACATCTTTGAGGCGCTGCTGGATAGGAATGTGCTGGGGGCAGATCAGTTCGCATTTCCCGCAGTGCTGGCACAGCCCTGCATAGGAGGGGACATCCCCGATAATCCCGCCAAGACGGATGATGTAGAGCATCCGGTTCTCCCGGTTGTGGGGAAAGAATGCAGTGTTGTTGTAAAAAGAAAAACACTCCGGGATGTTGACTCCCGCCGGACAGGGCATGCAGTAGCGGCAACCGGTACAGTCCACTTTCATTAAGCGCCGGTAGGTCTGGCGGGCCTGTTCAAGCACAGCAAGATCGGATTCCGGGAGTGAATCCGGCAACGCGGTTTCTGCCACCCGCAGGTTCTCATCGATATGCGCCTCCTCGTTCATACCCGAAAGGACGACCGTCACACCGGGATGGTTCCATACCCAGCGCAGCCCCCACTCCGCTGCACTTCGCTTAACCGGCGCATTATCCCAGCACTTCTGCACATCGTCCGGCACATGGCCGGCGAGATTGCCGCCCCGCAACGGTTCCATCACCATGACCGCAATCCGTTTTGAGGCAGCGTACTGCAACCCCTCGATCCCTGCCTGATTGTGCTCGTCGAGGTAATTGAACTGGATCTGGCAGAAATCCCAGTTGTATGCATCGATAATCTCTTTGAACGTGTCCGTGTTGCTGTGGAACGAGAAGCCGGCATTCTTTATCCTGCCGTCTTTTTTTGCGATATCGAGAAATTCAAGCACACCGAGACGCAGGAGTTTTTCCCAGGACTCTTTACCGAGACTGTGGAGCAGGTAGTAATCGATATGATCGGTGTTGAGTTTTTCCAGTTGCTCTGCCAGAATCCGGTCCATATCAGCACGGGAAAAGACAAACCATGGCGGGAGTTTGGTGGCGATCCGCACTTTCTCCCGGTAGCCGTCTGCAAGCGCCCGACCGAGGATCGGTTCGCTCTT